>CAUDEQ010000071.1 GCA_958448635.1 uncultured Bacillota bacterium
TCATTGTCATTGGGCTGTGCGCCTTCGTCGTGCAAAGGGCGCAGTGCCGCAGGCTCCCAGTCAGATCATTTCAGCCCGGCAAGCCCTGCTGAAAAGATTTCCTCGACGCTTCGGATATCCACGGGTTTCAGCCGGCAATCTCCCGCCTCATGAGGTATCACGAGAGTGAGGCTGCTTCCTCTGCGCTTTTTATCCTTAAGAGCCGCCTCCGTCAGCTGTGCTGCCGAGTATGGGCAGTCAAGGGAAAATCCGGCATTGGTGAGGGCCTGGATCATGGTGTCGCAGCATTGACGGCTGCACCAGCCCATGCGCTCTGCCGCCGTCGATATGACAGCCATGCCTGTTGCCACGGCATGGCCGTGACTTATGGTGTAATCGCTGCATTTTTCTATGGCGTGGGCTACCGTATGGCCCAGGTTCAGCAGCTGCCTGCTGCCCTTTTCCCGCTCGTCCTCCTCAACTATACGACGCTTCACCTCCACTGCCATGGAGGCAATGCGCATCAGCAGCTCCGTATCGCTCAGAAGCTCGCTGCAGCCTTTGGAAGTCAAGAGGCGTATTATCTCAGGATCAGCTATGAATCCGGCCTTGACGGCTTCCGCTATGCCGTCCAGCTTCAGGTGATCCGACAGCGTCGAAAGCACGTCGGGATCGAAGAGGACCAGCGACGGCTGGTGAAAGGCTCCGGCAAGATTTTTCCCTGAGCTGAGGTTTACGCCTGTCTTACCGCCCACCGATGAATCCACCACAGCCAGCAGCGACGTAGGTATCTGTATGAAGTCCACTCCCCTGAGAAATGCAGCGGCGGCAAAGCCCGTGACATCTCCTGTGATGCCGCCGCCCAGTGCGATGAGGATATCGCTTCTGGTAAAGCTGTTTTCCGCCAGATATTCCAGAATATGTGAGATCGTCGTCATGTTCTTGTTCAGCTCTCCGCCGTCAAAAACGTATTTATATACGTCAAAGCCTGCTTCAGTCAGCGACGTGTGCAGCGGGTGGGATTCTCCTCCGTAGAGCTTGTTCACGACTGCGTCCGTCACTATGCAGACCTTTTTATCCGAAAGCTCTGCGTCCTTGAGATTGAGGGCTAGGCGTATGCAGTCGCCTGCCTCCGACAGAATGCCGGGCTTCATTATGACATCGTATTTTTTTGAGCTGTCAACGGTGATTTTTATCATAAGCAATTCTCCGTCCATCAAATCATCAGAAGATTTCTCCGTCTATTATGGCCTTTTTCTCTCTGCCGTCCTTCAGCAGCTCCCGCAGCGTATCTGCATCGCTATCCTTGATGGCATCGCTGTATTTTTTCAGCTGAGCGATGAGGCCGTCGATCTCGCCGGTGAGATTGTCTGCGTTTTCCAGAAACAGCTCTGTCCACATATGCTCGTTCAGCTTTGCAACCCTGGTGAGATCCTTGTAGCTTCCTGCGGAAAAGCCCATATGCTCCGTGGCTGTAGGGCTCTTGATATATGCGTTGGAAACAACATGGGCCAACTGCGAGGTGAAGGCGATCTTTCTGTCGTGGTCTGCTGCCGAGGAAATCTCTATATTGGTGAAGCCTATGGACGTGAAAAGCGTCTTCAGCATTTCCATTTTCTCGATGGGCCCCTTTGTGGGCGTGAATATCATTGAGGCGTTGTTGAACAGAGATTTTTTGGCGTATTGAAAGCCTGAATGCTCCAGACCTGCCATGGGATGTCCGCCTATGAAGATGAAGTCCTTTTCATCTGCCAAAGGCATCAGGGCGTCGCAGACGATGCCCTTTACACCGCCGCAGTCCAGCACTATGGAGCCCTTCTTGAAGCTGTCGGCGTGAGTCTTTACATATTCTATGGTCGCCTGCGGATACAGGGCGACTATGGTTATATCGCACTGAGGCAGCAGCTCCTCGGTAAGAGGCTGCTCTATGGCGTCGACGAGAACGGCTTTTTTTACCACCGTATCGGAAATGTCGGCGCCGTATACCGTATGATCCGTATTCTGACTGATGGCCTTGGCAAGAGAGCCGCCTATGAGCCCCAGTCCCACTATTCCTATTTCCATATCAATGCCTTTCCGGATTTTATCCGTCTAATCTTTTGAGTATCAGCCCTTGTATGCCAAAGGTCTGATGGCGTTTATCGCCTCCATGACATCTGCAAAGGCTGCAGGAGTCAGAGACTGTGCGCCGTCGCAGAGCGCAGCCGGAGGATTGTTGTGAACCTCTATCATCAGGCCGTCAGCTCCGGCGGCAGTGGCAGCCATGGCCATAGGCTTGACAAGATGTGCTATGCCTGTGGCGTGGCTCGGGTCGACGATGACAGGAAGATGAGTCATTGTCTTCAGCAGCGGAATTGACGCCAGATCCAGAGTATTTCTTGTCGCAGTCTCGAAGGTTCTTATGCCTCTTTCGCAGAGGATGACTCTTTCGTTGCCGCCGGCCATGATGTATTCGGCGCTCATGAGAAGCTCCTGCAGCGTGCTGGAAAGTCCTCTCTTTAGAAGTATAGGCTTGTCGATGTGACCAAGCTCCTTCAGCAGCTCGAAGTTCTGCATGTTTCTGGCGCCCACCTGAATGACGTCCACGTTTTCGAAGAGCGGCAGGTGGGAGATATCCATTACCTCGGTGACGATGGGAAGTCCAGACTGAGCCTTGGCTTCCAGCAGCAGCTTTATGCCCTCGTCTCTCATTCCCTGGAATGCGTATGGAGATGTTCTCGGCTTGAATGCACCGCCTCTGTAGAGACCTGCGCCTGCAGCCTTTACATCTCTGGCAACCTCGCATACCTGCTCCTGGGATTCCACCGAGCAAGGACCGGCGATGACCTGGAAATTTCCTCCGCCTATCTTTACGTCAGGTGTGATCTCCACTACGGAGTCCTCAGGATGGAACTTCCTGTTTACATTCTTGTACGGCTCCTGAACTCTCTTGACTGTTTCGACGATGTCGAGGGCGTTTATCAGATCCATGTCCACACCGGAGGTATCTCCTATAAGACCCATGATGGTGGAGGACTGACCTTCGCTCATATGAATGTCCAGTCCCATGCTCTTGAGCCATGCGATAAGATTATCGAGTTGTTTTTTATCGGGATTATCCTTTAATACTACTATCATTTTCTTCTTTTCCTCCTGATTCGTGATAAAAAATAAGCCGCCGGTGAATTTCACCTGCGGCAAGATTTGCTGTTCGTTATTAAACAGAATAATTATCTCATTGCAGCGAAATTCACCTTACCTTGTATGAAAGTAAAGTTAAAGTAAAAGTATTCAGCTGCAAAGACTCTGTTTAACATGGTTATATCCTCTTTAGATTTTCTGATGAATCGTGCATGATGCATGATCGTGCATCGTGCATTCTCGTTTTGATCAAGGTGATTTTACCACCATGAAATAAATATGTAAAGGGGTTAATGCGTTTTTTAACAAAAAATTATTGGTGGATATTCGATTGATAAAGAGGAAAAAAACTGATAGAATTATGACATAAGTCAAAAACCATCAGGCCGAGCCTTCTCGCCTGAAATCATGAAAGGCGGTATAAAATGCCAAGACCAAAGAAATGCCGCAGAATCTGCGCCGTGCCTGAACGATGCGCATTCGGACCTGTATCCGGCGCCGAAGCGGAAGAAATAGAGATGACCATGGATGAATACGAGACCATAAGGCTGATAGATGTGCTGGACTATACTCAGGAGATGTGCGCCAAGCAGATGGGGGTGGCCAGAACCACCGTGCAGGCGGTGTACAATGAGGCGAGAAAAAAGCTGGCACTCATGCTCACGGAGGGAAGGCCGCTAACCATAACAGGCGGCAACTACACAGTATGTCCCAATGCCGATATCTGCAGCAACAAGAAGGGCTGTCAGTACGAGGGCTGCGATAGCGGCGGCTGCTGCCACAGAAAATGAATATAGAGGGCAGAAAACTTTCTCTGCAATGATAAATCCCGATGCCAAGCTGTTGACATCGGGATTTATTCATAAATATGAGGTTGAAAAAGATTAACTTCCTGTTTTCTCTTCAAGCTTGAAGCTTATATCCATGGTCTTGCCGTCTCTCACGATGGTATAGGTGATCTTGTCGCCTACATCGTGGGACGTTATGATGGATGAAAGCTCGTTAAAGGTACTTACCTTTGTTCCATCTATGGCGTACACCAGATCGCCGCTTTTGAAGCCGGCATTTTTGGCGTTTTCGCCGTCAACGGAGTATATATACACTCCACCGGAGCTCTGACCGCCGCCGAATAAGGAATCCAGACCGCCGGAGCCACCTGTATTTTCAGTATATGTCATGCCCGTTGAGGGCTGATCGCTTACATAACCCTTATCCATTATCTGATGCGCCACGTCGGCAGCCTTGTTTATCGGTATGGCAAAGCCCAGACCTTCAACGTCGGAGCCGGCGGATTTGGCGACAACCAGACCTATGAGCTGACTGTCACCGTTGAACAGCCCTCCTCCGGAATTGCCGGGATTTATGGAGCTGTCGGTCTGGAGCAGCGTCATGGTTTTGCCGTCTATTGCCAGCTGTCTGTCAAGGGCGCTGATGATGCCGGCAGTTACAGTTCCGCCCAGCTCACCGAGAGGATTTCCTATGGCCACTGCCAGATCTCCCACTGCCAGCTGATCGCTGTTGCCGTAGGTGGCGGGAGTGAGATTTTTCGCATCTATTTTCAGTACCGCCACGTCAGTTATGGAGTCAGCGCCTACGAGTGTAGCCTCGTATTCCTTGCCGTCGGCCGTTGTCACTGTTATCTTGCCTGCCCCTTCGATGACGTGATTGTTTGTCATTATATAGCCGTCATTGGTGATGATGACACCGCTTCCGGCTCCCTGCGTTACATACTGCTGCATCCATGCGTCGGAAACCACGCTTTCAGTTTTGATTTCAACGACGCTCGGCTTGGCTGCTTCGGTGATTTCCTGGACGCTCATGTTGGCGCCTGTGGCATCCTCAAGAGTGTATCCTGCCGGAGATGCACTGGCCTTTTTCACCTCTCCCGTGCCGCCGGAACCGAGGAAGTAATTGCCCGCTATGGCGCCGCCGAAGCCGGCAGCTGCAGAAACAACAAGGCATACGACGATAAGCAGGGCAATGCCCTTTCTCGTCAGATTCACATATCCGGAGCTTCCGGAGCTGCGTCTTTTACTGCGGGTACCGTGGCTTCGATGAAAATCCGTCTCACCGTAGGAGACTGCAGAGCCGTCATCGGCATCCAGCATAGTGAAGCCCTCTCCGTAATGGAGGCTGCTGTTGTTATCGTCATCTCGTTTGTAACCATCTCTGTATTCGTCCATAGCATCACCTTTGAAAAATTGAACTTAAAACATTTATATATCGTTTATAACCCCTCTTCGCTTTTAATATACAAATTCAATATGTGGATTTAGTGTTGAAAATATGTGATTATCTGAAGAAAAGGTTAAACATTTCTTTCATAATATGATAGAATCTATTATGTATGATAAAAATGAGACAGAAGGAAGATAAAATATG
This sequence comes from uncultured Bacillota bacterium, assembly GCA_958448635.1. GTDB lineage: Bacteria > Bacillota > Clostridia > Peptostreptococcales > Anaerovoracaceae > Lentihominibacter. The sequence continues at coordinate 5,482 of CAUDEQ010000071.1, forward strand.
GGCAACACATTGATCGCCGTGGATAAAAGCGGCTCATACAGAGTATATATTACGATAACTACTGAAATGGTGCAGAAGGCTTCGGATATCCATGAGACGACGCCGCTGGCTTCGGCGGGATTGGGCAGAGTTCTGACAGCCGCAGGCCTCATGGGAATAATGATGAAGGACGACAGCAATAAGCTGACAGTCAGCTTCAAGGGCGACGGTCCCGCCAGACAGATACTGGCGACGGCATATGGCGACGGAAGAGTAAAGGGCTATATATCGAATCCGTATGTGGATCTGCCGCTGAAGGCGCCCGGAAAGCTGGATGTGGGCGGCTCTCTGGGAAAGGGAGAGCTGACGGTCATAAAAGATCTGGGCATGAAGGAGCCGTATGTGGGAACGGTTTCCCTGGTGAGCGGAGAAATAGCCGAGGACCTCACATCGTATTTCTTCATTTCCGAGCAGCAGAGATCATCTGTGGCTCTCGGCGTGAAGGTGGAAAAAGACCTCAGCATAGGGGCTGCCGGAGGACTTGTTATCCAGATGCTGCCGGATGCCGAGGAAGGCTCGATAGATGCGCTGGAGCAGATGATATCCAAGATGGAGCCCATCACAACGTCCATAAGCAAGGTGACGGAAAGCTCCGCAGGAGCTACTGAGCAGGGCATGGTCAGAATGCTTTTGGATTACATCTTCAAGGATATGCCGGAGGAATACAGACCGGAGCCTTTGGGAGAGAGAACGATTCGTTGGGATTGCGACTGCAGCCATGAAAGGATGAGAAATGCACTGATGACCATAGGCAGAAAGGATATGACGGAGATAATAGAGGAGGACGGCAGCGCAGAGCTTCAGTGCCAGTTTTGCTTGAACAAGCAGCGTTTCAGCAAAGAGGAACTGCTGGAAATGCTGGAAAACATGTAAAAGAAACAGAGAATTGGAGAGAGATTTATGAAGGAAATTATGGTAAGGATCAAGGGACATCAGGTGAGCAAGGATGCCGGAGAGGACACGATGGAGTTCATAACGGAGGCAAAGCTTTATGAAAAAGGGGAAGCTATGTATCTGATATACGATGAATCGGAGCTTTCAGGCATACCGGGCTGTAAGACGAGATTGAAGTTCAAGGGTGATCAGGTTCAGATGAAAAGAATCGGAAACGACGGAACCATGGGTCACGAGATAAAGTTTGAAAAGGGCAAGAGACACACCAGCTTCTATGAGACGCCTTTCGGAGCCATAGAGATGGAGGTCCTGACCAATAAGCTGGAAAATACCTTGTCGGCCGACGGAGGAGGACAGGTGGACATAGACTACAGCATAAGTCTTAAGGGACTTATGGAAGGAAGGAATAAATTAAACATCACGCTGATGTAGATATTGGAGGAAGAATGCCATGATGAGCAAAAAAACCATAAGAATAATAACGATCGCCATAGCAATAGTAATGGTAGTGACTACTCTTACGATGGCTATAGCATACATTTAAAAAATTTCAGACGATACGCAGCAAGGGAGGGTGAAATGAATCAGACAGGATTCAATGCGGAAAAGTATATCGAGGAACAGACAAAATATATATTGGAAAGAATCGAAAACAACGGAGGAAACAGGCTCTATCTGGAATTCGGCGGCAAGCTGGTTCAGGACAAGCATGCCATGAGAGTTCTGCCGGGCTTCGATGAAAACGCCAAGATAAAGCTTCTTCAGAGAATGAAGGATCAGGCGGAGATCATCATATGCATATACTCCGGTGACATAACCACCAGCAAGACGAGACAGGATTTCGGTATAACCTACGACCTGGAGGTGCTGAGACTCATCGACATGTTCAGAAAATACGATCTTGAGATCAACAGCGTCGTGGTTACAAGATACGAAGACAACCTGCCGGCGGTTGACAACTTTATCAACAGGTTGGAGCGCCGCGGTATCAGAACATACAAGCACAGATTCACCAAGGGATATCCTACGGACGTCGAAACCATCGTAAGCGATGAGGGCTACGGCGCCAACCCTTATTTAGAGGTTACCAAGCCACTGGTGGTGGTTACAGGACCGGGCGGCGGCAGCGGCAAGCTGGCTACATGCCTGTCACAGCTGTACCATGAAAACAAGCGAGGCAACAAGGTAAGTTATGCGAAATTCGAGACATTCCCGATTTGGAATATACCTTTGAAGCACCCTGTCAATGTTGCATACGAGGCTGCAACAGCAGACCTCAAGGACGTGAATATGATAGATTCCTTCCATCTGGAGGCTTACGGAGAAATGGCAGTAAATTATAACAGAGATCTGGATGTATTCCCTGTAGTGAAGCGTATCATAGAAAAGATCACGGGAGAAGAATCGGAATACAAGTCGCCTACAGATATGGGCGTCAACAGAGTTGGCTTCAGTATCTCCGACGACGATGTGGTGAGGGAAGCCGCATGTCAGGAGATCATAAGAAGATATATCATCGCTCAGTGCGATTACAAAAAAGGCAGGATCGACAGCTCCGTAACGGAGAGAGTTAAGCTGCTGATGGACGATCTGAGCATCACCGTCGAGGACAGAAGGGTGGTCAATGCCGCCAGAGAATACGCCGAGTACAAGAGAACGTGTCACGAAAGATACGCCAACGTAGTCGTGGTGGCGCTGGAGCTGAGCGACGGCACCATAATCACAGGCCGCAGCTCCAGAAGAATGGTTGCTGCAGCGGCTGCAATTCTCAACGCCATCAAGTACCTGTGCGGCATGTCGGACGATCTTCATCTGATATCGCCGAACATACTCAAGAGCATACAGGAGCTGAAGACAAACGTGCTGATGGCGGACAAGACCAGCCTCAACTGCGAGGAGATACTGACGGCGCTGACGATATCAGCCGCAACAAATCCATCTGCAGAAGCAGTGCTGGGCAAGCTTACGGAGCTTAGAGGCTGCAAGGCTCACTGCACCGCCATACTCAGCGATAAGGACGAGAACACCCTCAAGGCCCTCGGCATAGACGTCACCAGCGACCCTGAGTACATAACAAACAATTTATATTACGGCTAAAGGCTTCATATCGTCGCCGGGCGTAGCAACACGATCAGGCAAATTGATATTATGACATTACGACCGGAAAACAAATAGGGATGGGATAGGACATTATGTACGGTAAATATTTTGTATTATTCGCCATACTCTTCACGGGATGGCTTCTGAGAAAAATAAATTTCATAGACGATAAGATGAACCATAGCATAAACAAGCTTATCGTCTATTTCGCATATCCGTGTCTCATTGTACATAATATAGGAAGCATAGAGATGAACAGAGATATCATCGTTCAGTTCGGCATAGCATTTCTGGCAAGCCTCATATGCTTTTACATATACGGATTAGTATGTCTGGGATACGCCAAGCTGAGAAAATTTCCGAAGGAAGAGTCAAACATACTGGAATTCGCCATGGCGACTCCCAACGATGGGTTTATGGGCTTTCCCATCGCACTGATTTTCTTCGGTGAGGTGGGCATGCTATTGATGCTGGCACACAACGCAGCCATGAACTTCTTCGTATTCACATACGGCATTAAGCTGATGAGGAGAAACAGGGAAGGCAACCGCAAAGCGACGCCGGGAAGATTTTTCAAGGCAACGCTGAAGCTGCTGCTGAACCCCAACATACTGGCTCTTTTCATAGGCTTTCTCCTGAGCTTGGCAGGCGGTATACTGCCGGAAGCCGTAGACGAATATCTGGTGTATATCGGCAACATTTCCACACCTATGGCAATGATTTTCATCGGGTCGACGCTGACAGGCTACAAACTCAAGGATATCATAAAGAGCAGAGTTATCATAGAGGCCGCGTCCGTAAAGCTTCTGCTGCTGCCGTTGATAACCACGGCACTGGTATATTTCATACCTGTTGAGCCTGTCATCAAATGCATCATAGTTCTGGGAACATGCTTCCCGACTGCCGCCACTGTATCCATGCTGGCAGAGCAGGAAGGGCATAACCCCGGACCGCCGAGCAAGACGCTGTTCTTAAGCACTGTGGCGTCCATCGTAACGGTGCCTGTGGCAATAAATCTGCTGATGATGCTCTTCATGTAAAGGGCGCAGGCTTACTGAGGGCAAAGCCCGCCGGCGCATGAGGAACGTCGGGGGATCAAAAGGAGAGGAACGCATATCCGCCGGATATGCGTTTTTTGATACGAAGGAGATATCGCTTGCCGCACCGGCAGCCGCGTTACCTTTGCAGGAGCTGTCATGGAGCGCCGAAGCAGCCGCTTTCGCTTTGCTTGATCTGTCATGAACTGCTGATGCAGCCGCGTTACCTTTGCAGGAGCTGTTATGGACTGCTGATGCAGCCTCTTTCCACAGATGGATTTAGTTGAGG
>CAUDEQ010000072.1 GCA_958448635.1 uncultured Bacillota bacterium
GGCGGATTCGGGACTTTCACCCGTTAGAAACGTGCGCCGCCAGGCGCACAACGAATAAAGCTCCGGAGTTTCCGGAGCTTTTTCTTTTCATATATCAGAATTTCCCGTATGCGTCGTAAAATTCTTTTTTGTATTCGATAAATCTGTCCTCTTCTATGGATTTCCTGATGTTCTCCATGGTTTTCACGAGAAAATGAAGGTTGTGGTTAGTCATCAGCATGGAGGACAATATCTCATCGGCCTTAAAGAGATGCCGCAGGTATGCTCTTGAGTAGTTCCTGCAGGTGTAGCAGTCACAGTTGGGGTCGAGAGGAGTAAAATCCTTTTCGTATTTGGCGTTCTTGATATTTACCCTGCCCTGAGATGTCATGGCCATGCCATGCCTTGCTATTCTTGTGGGAAGAACGCAGTCGAACATATCTATCCCACGCTCCACTCCCTCGAAAAGACAATCCGGGCTTCCCACGCCCATCAGGTATCTTGCCTTGTCTTTCGGCAGCTCATCCACGCACTCGTCCATTATCTCGTACATAAGCTCCTTTGGCTCGCCTACGCTCAATCCACCTATGGCATATCCCGGAAGATCCAGATCAACTATCTGTCTGGCGCTTTCCTTTCGAAGATCCACGTACATACCGCCCTGCATTATGCCGAAGAGAGACTGCTTCTCAGTATTCTTATGGTATTCCTTGCACCTTTTGAGCCACCGTGTCGTCCGCTCCAGAGAATCCTTGACATATCGTCTGTCCGCAGGATAAGGCGCACATTCATCAAATGCCATGATTATGTCAGAGCCCAGAGCGTTCTGCACCTCCATGGATTTCTCCGGAGACAGCATATGCTTCGAGCCGTCGATATGTGATCTGAACTCAACGCCCTCTTCCCTTATTTTTCTCATGGCGCCCAGACTGAAGACCTGAAATCCGCCGCTGTCCGTCAGTATCGGCTTGTCCCAGTTCATAAACTTATGCAGCCCTCCTGCTGCCTTCACCACCTCGTGACCCGGTCTCAGATAGAGATGGTATGTATTGGAAAGGATTATCTCCGCTCCCAGCTCTTTTACTTCCTCAGTCCTCATGGCCTTGACAGTGGCCGCCGTACCCACCGGCATGAATACGGGCGTTTCTATGACGCCGTGAGGAGTCGTGACTCTCCCTCTTCTGGCCTTTGTTCTTTTATCCGTTTTTATCAGCTCATATGTTACTGCAGGCATGTTATCTCCTTTTATGCAAATTAAATCGGTACGTTTTATAATACCACATTCGCCGATTTTTTCAATGAAAACTCTTCCTCATTCCAGATAATCGAGAATTTTCATATAGCTGTCCTTAAGCTTTCCGTATGAGCAACCGCAGTTGGCCGGACTTGTGGAGGGCAGCCTTATTGCCGGCACTCCGCATAAAGGATAGCACATTTTCCTGTATAGCTCATCTGCCTTAGTCCCCGTTGTGAAGATCGCCCTGATATCCGCCGCCTTCAATATCAGCTCCATGTCGTTGGCAACAGGGTTTCTGATGCTGGAATCGTCAGCTCCTCTTATCTCGCAGCTGTCAAGAACATCCCACAGCGCTATATGGTTTCTTGCCAGCATGCCCTTTCGCTCCTGGACAGTTTCCGGAAATTCCTCTCCCAACACATCTGACATCACCATCCAGAATCTGTTCCTCGGATGCCCGTAATAAAAGCCCTGCTCCCTGGACTTGGGAGAAGGTATACTTCCCAGAATCAGCACCTTTGAAGATTTATCGTAAAAGGGGCCGAACTGATGCTCGACCCTGATCTGTTCCATGTTTTTATTCATTGCCTTTGACTCCACTCTCATCTCCTTCACAATGCTCGCTTAAGCCGTGTTGCTCCCGGAAATTTCGTCGTATTTTTAATTATTCAGCTTAAGATCGCCTATTCTATGAACATGGCATCGCCGTAGCTGAAAAACCTGTATCTTTCCTTAATAGCCTCCTCATACACCTCAAGTATCCTTTCTCTGTCGTAAAGCGCCGATATGAGCATCAGCAGCGTCGATTTGGGCAGGTGAAAATTGGTGATAAGGCTGTCTATTATCCTGAATTCGTATCCCGGATATATGAATATTCCCGTGCTGCCGCCGCCGGGCTTTACCTGCCAACAGCCTGCAGTCCCATCTTTTTTTACTGTTTTTTCATCGAAGTATGCGGCGCTTTCCACAGTCCTGGTCGAGGTGGTTCCTACGGAAATCACGCGGCGCCCTTCTCTTTTGGCTCTGTTGATGATCTCTGCCGCCTCTTCATCTATGAAATATTCCTCAAAATGCATGGAATGCTCTTCGATATTCTCGCATTTCACAGGGCGAAAGGTTCCTATGCCCACATGCAGCGTCACATACGCCAGCTCAACACCCTTGTCGGCTGCCCTTTCCAGAAGCTCATCGGTGAAGTGCAGACCTGCCGTTGGCGCTGCCACCGAGCCCTCCTCCCTGCAGTATACCGTCTGATACCTGTCTCTGTCCTCGTCCTCGCTGGCTCTTTCGATATACGGAGGCAGCGGCATGCTGCCCACCTCCTCAAGCCTTTCCATGAAGATGCCTTCATATATGAACTCCACTATTCTTGTACCGTCGTCTCCGTAATCTCTTACGACAGCCTTGAGAAGCGGCTCAGTACAAAATACGACGCTGTCGCCGGGCTTCAGTCTCTTTCCCGGCTTCACCATGGTCTCCCATATATCGCCTTCCATTCGCTTGATAAGCAGGAATTCTATCCTGGCTCCTGTTCCCTCTTTGACACCGAACAGTCTTGCCGGCAGCACCTTGGAGTTGTTCAGCACCAGACAGTCACCCTCCTTAAGATGATCTATGATATCAAAAAAATGCTTATGCTCCAGACTGTGGTCGTCCCTGTGAACGATGAGAAGTCTGGAGCCGTCTCTTCTGTCGGCCGGCTTCTGAGCTATCAGCTCCTCCGGCAGGTTGTAATCAAATTCGTCAATTCTCATAATTACCTCTTAATGCAAAGGGGCAGCCGATGCCCCTTTAAGCTTTTATCCGTATGCCTTACTCGGCGTCGTTTTCGCCTATATCCATGGTCAGCTGATCCTCGCCGCCGTACTGGATGCCAAGATGCCTGTATGCCAGCTCGGACACAACCCTGCCCTTTGGAGTTCTGTGAAGAAATCCCTTCTGGATCAGATACGGCTCGTAGACATCCTCGATGGTTACCCTTTCCTCTCCTATGGAGGCTGCAATTGTATCTATTCCGACAGGACCTCCCTTGAACCTCTCTATGATGGTCTGCAGTATCTCTCTGTCCAGATTTTCCAGACCCATGCCATCGACACCGAGAGCATCCAGAGCCTGATGTGTTATATCTATGTCTATGCTGCCGCTGCCCTTCACCTGTGAAAAATCTCTTACGCGTTTCAGCATCCTGTTGGCGACTCTGGGCGTTCCTCTTGAGCGGCTTGCCATCTCGTACATGGATTCATCGTCTACAGCCACATTCAGTATCCCCGCAGACCTCTCTATGATTTTTTTCAGCTCATCGGGAGTGTATATCTCGAACTTACAGCTTACGCCGAACCTGTCTCTTAGAGGAGCAGACAGGCTTCCCGCCCTGGTGGTGGCTCCTATCAGCGTGAATTTGGCTATATCCAACCTTATGGATCTGGCTGACGGACCCTTTCCTATGATGATATCAAGAGCAAAGTCCTCCATCGCTGAATACAGCACTTCTTCGACCGACCTGTTGAGCCTGTGTATCTCATCTATGAACAGCACGTCGTTATCATTGAGATTGGTAAGTATCGCAGCCAGATCGCCTGCACGCTCTATGGCAGGTCCTGAGGTTATCCTGATATCAACACCCATTTCATTGGCTATTATGCCCGCCAGCGTGGTTTTGCCCAGCCCCGGCGGACCGTAGAACAGCACATGATCAAGAGGCTCGCCTCTGAGCTTGGCGGCCTCTATGAATATCTTAAGATTGTCTGTAGCTTTTTTCTGCCCTATGTAATCTTCCAGAGACTGAGGTCTTAAGGTGTACTCCGTCCTTTCCTCGCCTCTTCCTATTTCGGCAGCTGTTATTCTTTCTTCGTAATCCATCATCTATCCTTCACGACATATCCTGATCCATCGCCTTTACATCATGAAGCCTCCGGTTCACGATGCGTTATGCATTTTAAATTATTTGCCTTGCTGAAGCCAGTAAAAGAGCTTACTCTAATCAGAACAGCCTTTTCAGAGCCTGCCTGATATACTCCTCCGCACTGAGGTCCTCTTCCTTCACGGCCGACAAGGCCCCCACAGCTTCTCCTCTGGAATATCCCAGAGCAACCAGAGCGCTGATAGCCTCGGCACGTCCGCTTTCTCCCTCCCGGATTGCGGCTGCGCTTTCCTCAGGAAGACTGACATCGCCCTGAGGGCTTTCGGAAGAAAATTTATCCTTCAGCTCCAACACTATCCTTTCTGCAGTTTTCTTTCCAATTCCGTTGGCCTTTGTGAGAGTCTTGGCATCTTCAAACACTATCGCCTGCTGCATCTGCTCCAGCGTAAACGCCGAGAGTATGGATATGGCTGCCTTTGCACCCACTCCGCTGACGGTTATCAGCTTCCTGAAGGCCTCCAGTTCTCCCTTTCTGGAAAAGCCGTAGAGACTGACATCGTCCTCTCTCACCGTCATGGCTGTGTATACGGTTATCTCATCTCCCTCAGCCGCCATGTATGCACCTGAGTTGGCAGGCACGTATATCTCGTATCCCACGCCGTTGATATCTACTATTATATATCCGTTGCCCTTTTCTGCAAGGACTCCTCGTATAAATCCTATCATCTCAGCCCCAGCTCCTTCAATCTCTTTCTCGTATCTGCCGAATGTCCGTGACAGATGGCAGCCGCCAACGCATCTGCCGTGTCATCGGGCTTCGGTACTGATTTAAGGTTAAGTATGGTCTTCACCATCATCTGCACCTGATTCTTATCTGCACGACCGTAGCCCACCAGAGCCTGCTTTATCTGAAGAGGAGTGTATTCCTCTATCTCTATGCCGCCCTTGACGCAGGCCAGCACCGCAACACCCCTTGCCTGACCCACCAGAATGGCTGTCTTGGCATTGGTATTGAAAAAAAGCTGCTCTATAGATGCCACATCGGGCTTCTCCTCCTCTATTATCTCCCTTAGAGAATCATAGAGGTACTCAAGCCTTTCTGTCGTCGGCATCTCGGCGTCAGTTGTTATGGCTCCGTAGCTGCATACCTTGAATTTATTTCCAATCTTTTCGACAACTCCATATCCGAGGATCGCATACCCCGGATCTATGCCTAAAATCTTCATATTAGCTCCTTTTACCATGTAAGTATATCACACAAACGTATGTTTGTCTATTGAAAAACTTATTCCGTATATGGTATAATTATTCACAACGATATTTTAATGTCAGAAATCCGGGAGGATAGCTATGCGTATTTCAAGGCAAAACAAAATACTCGAACTAATCGAAAACAACGAGATCGAAACACAGGATAAATTGGTATCTATGCTGAAAGAACACGGATACGACGCAACTCAGGCGACCATATCCAGAGATATCAAGGAGCTTCAGCTCATAAAGACACTTTCGTCAACGGGCAGGTATAAATATGCAACTGCAGCAAGCCAGCAGGGTCTGATGACCGACAGGTTTTCCAACATTTTCAGAGAAACCGTCAAATCTGCTGCATATTCCGGCAATATAGTTTTGCTTAAAACGTTATCAGGCTGTGCCAATGCTGCCGCAGAGGCTCTTGATTCACTTGGGCTGCCTCATGTGATAGGCTCGGTGGCAGGCGACAACACCATAATGTTCGTCGTTGACGATCCTGAACATTCACCGGAGGTGGTAGAAACTCTCAACTCTATGTTAAAGAAATAAAAATGAGGGACTATACATGATCAGACATATAAGCATCAGAGACTTTGCAATAATAGAAAACACATCCGTTGATTTTCACAACGGGCTCAATATGATAACCGGCGAAACAGGCGCAGGTAAATCCATCGTAATAGAAGCAGTCAGTCTTGCTCTCGGAAGCAGGGCAGATACTGCTTTTATTCGTTCAGGGAAGGATAAGGCGCGCATACAGATGATAGCCGAGCATGACGATCAGGAATATATAATCACCAGAGAGATTTCCTCGACAGGAAAAAGCACATGCCGTATAAACGATGAAATCGTGACGCTAGGCACACTCAGCGCTCTGTGCAGGAAGCTTGCAGATATTCACGGCCAATACGACCATCAGTCATTGCTTAATCCCGACTATCATATAAACCTTGTTGATCTCTACCGCAAGGAGGATATCGAGCCTGCCAAAAAAACAGTATCCGAAGTATATGAGAAATATACTGAGCTGAAATCACAGCTTTCCAGGCTCATATCACAGTCTGCCAGTGATAAACGTCAGCAGGACTTCATGGCCTTCGAGCTTCAGGAGCTGGAAAATGCTTCGCTTAGAGAAGGCGAGGATGAAGAACTGGAAAAAGAGATCACGCTGCTGCGAAACAGCGAAAGGATATACGCAAGTCTGGCAGCCTCCTACGATATGGGCTCTGAATCAGAGGTTTCCATCCTCTACGGCCTGAAAAAAATATGCGATCTGCTGTCTGAGACAGCCTCCTACTCCGCAGAACTGGGAGAGCTGTACGACAGAGCATCTGAAACTTATTATGAATTCGAGGACATCTGCTCCTCCCTCAGGGACTGTCGCGACAAGGTGGTCTTTTCTCCGGAAAAGCTGGACGCCTGCATAGCCAGAGCAGAAACGATAAACAAGCTGAAAAGCAAGCACGATATGACCGTGCCTCAGCTCATCGCATACCAGGATGAGCTAGCCGAGAGACTTTCTCATATAGAAAACCTGGACAGCGAAAAGGAACGGCTTCAAAGTCAGCTGGCTTCATGCTCAGAAGAGCTTTCATCAGCATGTGACAGCCTGACGGAAGTCAGAAAGCGTGCTGCCGCCAAGCTGGAAGACCTCATAACATCGGAGCTTTCTCAGCTCAATTTCAGCGATGCAAAGTTCAGCATATCCTTCGGCAAATCTGAAAGCTTTACAGCCGAAGGCAACGACGTGGTTGAATTTCTCATAAGCACCAACCGAGGGGAGCCTCTCAAGCCCCTCAGCAAGATAGCCTCAGGCGGTGAAATGTCCAGGATAATGCTGGCATTCAAGAAGATCATCGGCGATTACGATGCTATCCCTACCATGATATTCGATGAGATCGACAGCGGTATAAGCGGCATCGCTGCCAGCGTCGTGGGACGCAAGCTGTCGGAAATAGCGAAAAATCACCAGATCATATGCATCACTCATCTGCCGCAGATAGCTGCCTTTGGAAGCCACAACTACAAGATCGAAAAGCACTCGGATGAGTCCATGACATATACTACGGTAACTGAGCTGTCAGCAGATGAAAAGACGGCTGAAATAGCCAGACTTCTGGGCGGCGCCAATATAACCGACACCACTCTGGCATCTGCCAGAGAGCTTATCGAAGCATCAAGATGAAGCTGTTTAAGGTCTGTCCACCTCCCGAACCAGCAGCTTCAAGGCCTTTTCATAGTCCTCCAGAATATGATCGGCAAGCTCATTTATCCTTTCCCTGTCACCATCGGAATACTTGTCGTATATCACTGCCACCTCTGCTCCGGATGCCCTTGCCGCCTCTGCGCCTATCAGTGAATCTTCGAAAATCAGGCATTCCTCTGCCGCAATACCAAGAGACGCCATGGTCTTTACATATATTTCAGGATCGGGCTTCATGTTTTCCACGTCCTCTCTCGTATATACGAGAGAAAAGGTATCGTCTATATCGGCCTTTTCCATTATATTGCGGTTTCTCTTCCTGTACACCTCCATATTGCTCCTTTTGGTGGTGGAGGCTATTGCCAGTATAAAGCCGCGCCTTTTCAGCTCCCTCAGAAGCTCAGGAGCTGCCGGCTTGTAGTCCACCGAATCCTCCAGCAGCCTGTGGGCGAAATCATATCTCGCCCTGATGGCATCGGTGACCGAAATGCTGAAATCGTACTTTTCCTTAAGCTCCGCAAAATACCTTTCATAGGGAGCCGGTTCCGCCTTGTATATGCGGAGCAGCTCGTCTCTCTGACGCTGTATCTGCTCTTCTGTCAGCCCATGGACGCCTCTTCGTCCGTACCTGGACAGGATTTCCATGTCTGCGGCATTCCATATTCCCACCGAATCTATCAGCGTACCGTCCATGTCGAAGATGACGGCCTTCTTGCCTTTGAAAATAAATGATCTGCTCATCTTAATGTCTCTCCCTGAATGTCATATCACCGTTTTTCCTCCAGTGCCGAGATGATCGCCTCCACAGTCTTTTCCATGGAGTTACCGTTCCCCGTTGAAACGGTGATGTCGGCATACTTCTCATACAGAGGCTTACGCATCGCATACAGATCATCTATCGTCTGCCCCTTGCCCATTGCCACGCCTCTCGTCTTTATGTTGTAAAGGCGCTTCTTTATATCCTTCAATGGCACATCGATGTATATCACCGTTCCGTCCTCTTTCAGGTGATCCATGGCGTTATCATAATATACGGCGCTTCCTCCCGTGGCGATCACAGCGTTGATCGGATCCACAGTCAGCAGCACCTCCTCTTCAAGTCTCTTAAATGCTTCGACGCCATCTTCATTGATGATCCTCTGAAGCCCCTTGCCTGCCTTTTCCTGAATAAGCAAATCCGTATCTATAAATTTCTTATTGAGACTCTTGGCCAGTACCACGCCTGTTACGCTTTTGCCGCAGGCCGGCATGCCTATCAAAACTATATTGCTCTTTCTCTTCATATACCTTATTCCTCTGCCTTTTCCTCTTCTAAGATGAGCCTTTCCACGTCATCCAGCTGCTCCTCGGAAAATACTGAAAAGCCTTCCTTTCTCAGCATCTCCACAGCAAGACCCTGCCCCGGTATGAGATTGCCCTCGAAGGTACCGTCATATATCTTGGAGCTTCCGCAGGAAGGGCTCTTTTCCTTCATGATGGCGCAGATCACATCGTGCTCCTCGGCAAGCCTTACTGCCTCCAAAGCGCCCTTTGTATATTCAGAGGTCACATCCCTGCCGTCTCTGGCCATCACCCTGTCTCCTCTCCGCTGAGCATCTGATCTGGGCGTGGGAAGTCCTCCGAAAACCTCCGGACAAACGGGTATGAGGCGACCTTGCTTCTTCCACAGTATGAACCTGTCGTCCGTCTCCGCCTTTGATTTTCCGTCATAGCGCACAGGCTCGCCTCCGTAAAGACACCTGCTGACAAGAATTTTTTTCATAGTTCCCTCCTTAGCTGCGCTGACGTTCAGTTCCTTTAAGATATACATTTAACGGTTTCCTCTCCGGCTGATTGAAGCAGCTGTCACAATTCATAATGGATACGTTGAAGATACTATAATGGATTTGTTGGCTGATTGAAGCATTTATTCCGATCCAGCCAACATTTCTTTAAAATATTCCCTTATTTTGGGCGTTTATAGTCCCTTTGTTGGCTGTTTTTCTGTGATGTCGTGTCTCAGCCAACACTTTTTGCCAATACTGTTGTCCAATATCGCTTCTGCTCTATTTTCAGCCAACAGAGGTTTATTTTTGCCGATAAATCGCCACGATTTTGCGGAAAATGTTGGCTGATTTCCTTTTGTATGTCTTGTCAGCCAACATCTTTTTTGCACAGGCGATTCCTGCGATTTTCGTCCTTTCTGCCCTCCGGATAATTCCCTCTCTCTATGAGATCACACCATAGAACAACGTCGGCTTTACTGATACTCCGCCATATCGCC
>CAUDEQ010000073.1 GCA_958448635.1 uncultured Bacillota bacterium
GATTCGGGACTTTCACCCGTTAGAAACGTGCGCCGCCAGGCGCACAACAAAAAAACCTCCTGCATTTTCTGCAGGAGGTTTGAATTTCCTTATTTGATGATCTCGGCGACTGCATCCGGTCCGCAGCCTGCTGCATTACCTTCATCTGTATCGAGATGAGCTTCTCTTTCGTGCTTGTCGCCTGAACGTACCAGCACGTTGTCAAAGATAAGACCTCTTTCTCCGCCTATCTTGAGGCATACGATGTCCTTATCCTTTACACCTGCCTCTTCTGCCTGTGCAGGGTTAAGATGTACGTGTCTGAGAGCCACCATAACGCCGTGATCCAGTTCAACCTCTCCGCATGGACCTACCAGCTTGCAGCCGGGAGTTCCCTCCAGCTTACCCGACTCTCTTACAGGAGCCTTGATTCCCAGTGCTCTGGCATCTGTCATAGCCAGCTCAACCTGAGTTTCAGGTCTTGCAGGGCCCAGTACTCTTATGCCCTTGAGAGTAGTCTTAGGACCTACGATGTCAACCTTTTCCTCTGAAGCAAACTGACCGGGCTGAACGAGAGCCTTTGTAGGTGTCAGCTCGTGATCCTTTCCGAAAAGGATATCGATATGTTCCTTCTGTAAATGTACATGCTTGTTTGATAATCCGATTTGAACTTTGTAACCCATTTTACTTCTCCTTATTTTTATGCTAGTCCTCCAGATACGATATGTACGGAAGATTTCTGTATTTTTGATTATAGTCAAGACCGTAGCCTATTATAAACCTGTCGTCTACGGTAAAGCCTATGTAATCAACATCTATATCCACCAGTCTGCCCTCCGGCTTGTCAAGCAGAGTGCATATCTTGACTACCTTTGCAGCTCTGCTCTCAAAGTACCCCTTCAGGTAATTGAGGGTGGTTCCCGAATCCACTATGTCCTCTACTATGATAACGTTTTTTCCTTCTATGTCTGTATCCAGGTCCTTGTTTATCTTTACTATACCTGAGGTTTTCTTGCCTGAGCCGTAGCTGCTGACAGCCATAAAGTCGATTATCATTTCAAGATCCACGTTCTTCATTATGTCTGCCATCCACAAAACGGCGCCTCTGAGTATGCCCACCAGGACCACAGGCTCTCCCTTGAATTCCTCGGTTATCTGCGCTCCGATCTCGGCGGCTCTTTCGTTGATCTGCTGCTGCGTTATAAGTACGGTTCCTACAGTATCTTTGCTCATAAAGGATCTCCTCATTTTACAGGCTCTGACAGTTATTTCCTGTCGGAATCTTCATTCACTTCATATTTTACATCATCTACAAAGGTTTTGCCACGAAATTTTTTTGAATAATCCTTTGTTTTTCCTCCTGTCCAGTACTTATCCAGCTCATTGGAAAGCGACCACAGGATAAAACCCCACAATACAAGATCATCCAGAAGCGAGAGGGGGAACAGAAACGCCGGGATAAAATCTATCGGAAATAATATGTAGACAATCCCGAATATTATCAGCGCTTTTTTTCTGCGCGGCACGGATTTATCAGCCATCATGAATCTGATGGCCTTTATCCTCCTCATTAACATCTGTATTCCGAAAATATTCATCTACTCCTCCAGAATCTTCTCCATCGTATCGATCAGCTCATCATATCCCGTCTTTTTCAGAGCCGATACAGGTATCACCTTGTCGTCCGTCGAAAGTCCGAGAGTCTTTCTTATCTGCTTTATCTGGCCCGGAAGCTGGTTGCGCGAGATCTTGTCCGCCTTTGTTGCCACGACGATACCGTCAAGACCGTAATGCCTGAGATAATCGTACATTTCCACATCCTTTGCAGACGGAGCATGGCGTATATCCACCAGCTGGATTACCTTGACGAGATTGGGTCTGCTCTGAAGATACATCTCCATCATTTCTCCCCAGCTTTCCGATACAGATTTGGACACCTTGGCGTATCCGTACCCCGGCAGATCCACTATCCTGAACTCATCGTTGATGATAAAGAAATTAATGGTTCTCGTCTTGCCGGGACTGCCGCTGACTCTTGCCAGCTTTTTTCTGCCGGTTATCAGATTCAGCAGAGATGATTTGCCGACATTGGATCTGCCGGCAAATGCTATTTCCTTCAGGCTTTCATCAGGATACTGGGCAGGCTTTACAGCCACCGCCTCCAGCTCCGATTTCTTAATTATCATTTTTTCCACCCTTTACAAGCACATGCTTAAGAGCATCGTTCACGCTCTTGATGAAAACGAATTCCATCTCCTCACGAACCACCTCAGGGATATCCTGTATATCCACTTCATTTTCCTTTGGAAGGAGTACCTTCCTGATTCCTGCTCTATGAGCTGCCAGCACCTTTTCCCTGATGCCGCCCACAGGAAGCACCTTTCCTCTGAGAGTGATCTCGCCTGTCATCGCCACATCCTTTCTGACAGGAGTATTGGTGAGGGTGGAAATGATGGCGGTACACATGGTCACGCCTGCAGAAGGACCGTCCTTAGGAGTGGCTCCTTCCGGTATATGGATGTGAAGATCCAGCTTTTTGTAGAAGTCTTCATCTATTTTAAGCTTCGCCGCCACCGATCTGATGTAGCTTACGCCTGCCTTGGCAGATTCCTGCATAACATCTCC
The DNA here is from genome assembly GCA_958448635.1 of uncultured Bacillota bacterium. Lineage (GTDB taxonomy): Bacteria > Bacillota > Clostridia > Peptostreptococcales > Anaerovoracaceae > Lentihominibacter. The sequence continues at coordinate 2,605 of CAUDEQ010000073.1, forward strand.
CAGCTGGCCTGTCAGCACAAGCTTGCCGCTTCCCGGAACTGCGGTGGTCTCTATGAACAGAGTGTCTCCTCCCACTCTTGTCCACGCCAGTCCTGTGGTAACGCCGACTTCGGTCTCGCCTTTTATTATGTCATATCTGAACTTCTTCTTTCCCAGCAGTTCAGTGACTTTTTTAGCAGATACGCTGACCTTCCTGGTGTCACCGCAGACCACGTTCCTGGCCACCTTTCGGCATATATTGCCCACTTCTCTTTCCAGGTTACGCACGCCTGATTCTCTTGTATAGTAATTGATCAGCGCCCTGATGCTTTGCTCGTTGAAGGATATGTTCTTGGACGTAAGACCGTTTTCCTTTATCTGCTTAGGTATCAGGTATCTGGAAGCTATGTTCACCTTTTCCTCTTCCGTGTAGCCGCTGACCTCGATCACTTCCATTCTGTCGAGAAGCGGTCTAGGTATGGTATCAGTCGTATTGGCCGTAGTGATGAACATGACCTTTGAAAGGTCGAAAGGAACCTCAAGGTAATGATCCGTGAAATCCTTGTTCTGCTCAGGATCCAGCACCTCCAGAAGCGCCGAAGCAGGGTCGCCCTTGTAATCGGCTCCCAGCTTATCCACCTCGTCGAACAGGAACACCGGATTTCTCGTACCGCTGTCTTTTATGGCGCTTATGATCCTTCCGGGGATTGCACCGATATATGTCCTTCTGTGACCTCTGATCTCGGCTTCATCTCTCACTCCACCAAGCGACATCCTGACGAATTCTCTGCCGATGGATCTTGCGATGCTTCGGGCGATGGATGTCTTTCCAACTCCCGGAGGGCCTACGAGACAAAGTATCGGGCCCTTGAGACCGCCGCTCAGCTGGATTACAGCCAGGTACTCCAGTACTCTTTCCTTCACCTTATCAAGACCGTAATGATCCTCGTTAAGAATCTCTTCAGCCTTGTTGAGATCTATATTGTCTTCGCTTTCGGTATTCCAAGGAAGCCCCAGCACAGTCTCGATGTAGTTTCTGCTCACAGTGGCTTCCGCAGAAGACGGCTGCATCTTTGAAAATCGTTTTATCTCCTTTTCGATCTTCTCCCTTGTCTTTTCCTCCAGCTCTATGGAACCGAGCTTTTCCATGTATCCGGCTATCTCATCCTCAACGTCTTCAGCCACGCCCAGCTCTTCCTGAATGGCTCTCATCTGCTCACGCAGATAATACTCCCTCTGATTTTTGTTGATCTGTGATTTCACCTTGCTGGATATGTCTTGCTCTATATTCAGTATTTCTATTTCCTTGAGAAGTATCTCATTGAGGTTTTCAAGACGTGCCTTAGGGTCGAGGGTTTCCAGCAGCGCCTGCTTGTCTTCCAGCTTTATCTCCATATGAGATGCTATCATATCAGCCATTCTTCCCGGCTCCTCTATGGTGACAACCGTTGCAAAGAGCTCCGGAGCAAGATTCTGATTTATGTTGATATACTCGTCGAAATTGGAAAGGACAGTTCGCATCAGAGCCTCTGCCTCTGCGTCGTCGGCAAGGCTGTCGTCATCATCGATACGCCTTACCCTGCACTTGAAGTAAGGCACCTCGAAGATCACATCCTCTATGACTCCTCTGAACATGCCTTCCACCAGAACTCTTATGGAATCTCCCGGAAGCTTGAGCATCTGCTTGATCTTTCCTATGGCACCTATATGATAGAAGTCCTCAGGAGTAGGCAGATCTGTATTCTCGTCCTTCTGTGACGCCAGGAATATATACTGACCTGTTATCATGGCCTTTTCCAGTGCATTTATAGACTTCTCACGTCCTATATCGAAATGAAGCACCATGTTGGGAAATACCGTGAGACCTCTCAGAGGTATCATCGGAAGCTCCAACACACCTTCATCTGCTGCAGTGCTTTCCTCTTCCATTGCTTCTATTTCCATATTTTCTTTTTCCTGCTGATTTTCAGGATTCTTTTTATTTTCTTCCATATGTTGCCTCCTTAATATCGTATCCACGATATCTCCATGTATCAAACAAGGCGACTTTAAAAAGCCGCCTCGGTATCACCCTACTATGCCGTCTCTGCCGCAGCTTCCTTCGTCAGCGCCCGTTCCGGCTTTGCCAGAACCAGTTCGGGATCCTTTTCCGCTTCTACGGTCTCTCTCGTGATTATGCATTTATCCACGTCGTCTCTCGACGGGAGATCATACATTATATCTGTCATTATCTTTTCCATGATGCCTCGCAGACCTCTTGCCCCGGTCTTTCTGGCGATCGCCTTTTCCGCTATGGCTTCAATGGCGTCGTCCCTTACCTCCAGCTCCACGTTGTCCATCGCAAAGAGCTTTCTGTACTGCTTGATAAGAGCATTCTTCGGCTCCGTTATTATCTCGATCAATGCTTCCTTGGACAACTCCTCCAGCGTAACCAGCATAGGCAGTCTTCCTACGAATTCAGGAATGAGCCCGTATTTCAGAAGGTCCTCATGCTGCACGTTTTTGATGAGCTCCGCCTTCTCTATCTTGTTGGAGGATACGTTGGAGTTGAAGCCGATGGTCTTTTCTCCGATCCTCCTCTGAACCACCTTGTCGAGGCCGTCAAAGGCTCCGCCGCATATAAACAGCACATTTGTGGTATCGAACTGTATGAAGTCCTGATGCGGATGCTTTCTGCCTCCCTGCGGCGGCACGTTGGCCACCGTTCCCTCCAGTATCTTAAGCAGAGCCTGCTGTACGCCTTCTCCGCTTACGTCTCTGGTAATCGACGGGTTTTCCGACTTCTTCGATATCTTGTCTATTTCATCAACGTATATTATCCCACGCTGCGCTTTTTCTATGTCGTAATCAGCTGCCTGAATGAGCTTGAGCAATATGTTCTCCACGTCCTCGCCCACATATCCCGCTTCTGTGAGAGCAGTGGCATCTGCGATGGCAAAAGGCACGTTCAGTATCCTGGCAAGGGTCTGAGCCAGCAGAGTCTTACCTGATCCTGTTGGTCCCACCATGATTATATTGCTCTTCTGTATCTCGACTCCGTCATCGTCCATAAAGCTGTTTATTCTCTTGTAATGATTGTATACTGCAACAGCCAGTGCTTTTTTAGCGCTGTCCTGTCCTATCACATATTCCGACAGTACGTCGTAGATTTCCTTTGGCTTCGGCAGTCTTTCAGGCTCCTGTGAAACGACCTCGCCGTCCATAACCTGCTTCTTTTCCTCCGCCGCCAATATATCCTGGCACAGGGCTATACATTCATTGCATATATATACGCCCGAACCGCTTATGAGTCTCTTGACCTGACTTTGCGGTTTACCGCAAAATGAGCATCTCAACTCGTTGTTTTCATTGTATTTGTTCATAGATCATACCCCTCAGCCTATCTGTCTTTTATCACCTTGTCTATCAATCCGTATCTTGCGGCTTCTTCAGCCGACATGAAGTTATCTCTGTCCGTATCCCTGGCGATGACATTCAAAGGCTGCCCTGTTCTTTCGCTTAGTATTCTGTTGAGTTTTTCTCTTGTTTTAAGTATCCATTCCGCATGGATCTTTATATCCTCAGCCTGTCCCTGCACGCCGCCCAGTGGCTGATGTATCATTATTTCAGCATTTGGAAGCGCATATCTCTTGCCCTTCTGCCCCGCCGCAAGCAGAAATGCCCCCATGCTTGCAGCCATTCCCACACATATGGTGGAAACCTCCGGTTTTATATACTGCATCGTATCATAAATAGCCATACCGGCGGTTACGGAACCGCCGGGGCTGTTTATATATATGCTTATATCCTTATCCGGATCCTCTGCTTCGAGGAACAGCAGCTGGGCAACGACAAGACTGGCTATATGCTCATCTATAGCCTCACCGAGGAATATTATCCTGTCCTTCAGGAGCCTTGAATATATGTCGTATGATCTTTCTCCTCTGCTTGTCTGTTCGATAACATAAGGTACTAATGCCATGATCCGGACCTCCTTTTACGTCGTTTCTTTTCGTACAAATCTTCGTTATTTCTTTACGGCATTGTCATACATGAAGTCAACGGCCTTTCTGACCTTGATGTCGCCTGCTATCATCGCAATATTCTGTGCGCCCAGCATTTCCTTGATCTTATCTGCCTCAAGGCCGTATGCCTGCGCCATGTTGGCGATTTCAGCATCCACATCTTCATCGGAAGCTTCGAACTTTTCCTGTTCTGCAACTGCCGTAACGATCATTCTCGTCTTCGTCTTCTTGTATGCATCTTCTCTTATTTCATTTCTGAATTCAGCAGCATCCTTACCGATGTACTGGAAGTAAGTCTGAATGTCCATGCCCTGGGCTCTCAGCTGCTGATCGAACTCAGCGATCATGTTGTCGATCTCGCTCTCCACCATCACATCAGGAATATCTATATCGTTTGCCTCGTATACCTTTTCCAGAACGCTGTTCTTCATCTGCGTCTCAGCTCTTTCAACAGCTGCCTTTTCCAGACCTTCTCTGATATCTGCATTCAGCTCGTCTACAGTATCAAATTCGCTTATATCCTTTACGAAGTCATCGTTGATCTCAGGAATTTCCTCTTCCTTGATTTCGTGAACCTTGCACTTGAAAACAGCTTCCTTTCCTGCCAGATCTTCTGAATGATACTCTTCAGGGAAGGTGACCGTAACATCCTTACTTTCTCCTGTGCTTACGCCGATGAGCTGATCCTCAAATCCAGGAATAAACGTGCCTGAACCCAGCTTCAGAGGCTGTCTTTCAGCAGTTCCTCCAGAGAACTGAACGCCTTCAGACCATCCCTCGTAATCGATGAGAACAGTGTCTCCGTCCTTGGCCGGTCTGTCTACAGTCACCATTCTGGAGTTCTTCCTTGCTCTGGATTTCAGCTCGTTTTCAACGTCTTCATCTGTAACTTCATTGGTTATTGTTTCTATTTCAACTCCCTTGTAATCCTTCACTTCAAATTCAGGGTAGCATGCCACGGTTATTGTCACTGTGAAGCCTTCGCCCTTCTTTATCTGGCTGAATTCACTTCTCGGATGATCTATGACATCCAGATCCAGCTCATCAAGAGCCAGAGGGTAATTCAATGAGAAGAGATTGTTGATGGCGTCTTCAAAGAATATGCCTTCGCCGTAATGCTTCTCTATGATACTTCTTGGCGCCTTGCCTTTTCTGAAGCCGTCAATACTGAATTTATCCTTCTGAACCTTATAAACACTTATAACAGCATTTTCAAATTCTTCAGCCGTAAATTCCATAGTGAATTTTGCTTCATTGTTTTCCTTTGAAATTAATGTTGCTTTCATGAATATATTTCCTCCTCGATTATAAACACATAGTGCATATTATTATACCTCTTTTCCTTTGAAAAGTAAAGGCTTAAGAAAATTATTGACAAATTATGTACAGAATTACATAATCAAAATACCAATACCAAAAGGAAAGATTAAAAATGTCTAACATCATAAAGAAAACCACCGACCTTGCCATGCATATCGTACATGGCTATACCATTGCCGGAGGCGTGATTGTAGATGCTACCTGCGGCAACGGTCACGACACGCTGTCTCTCGCAAAGACATCGCCGTCAAGGCTCTACGCCTTTGACATACAGCATCAGGCAACGGAAAGCACACGAAGCCTGCTGATCCGTGAGGGCTTTGAAGAAAAGCTTTACGACAGCACCATTTCAATCATATGCGATTCCCACCGTTTCATGACCAAATACATAGATGAGCCTGTTAACGTGGTCGTCTTCAACCTCGGTTATCTTCCGGGCGGCGACAAATCGCAAACCACAAAAGCACAGGAGACCGTTGATGCTGTCAGCTCAGCCCTCTCCATCCTTGCAAAGGACGGACTTGTCTGTATAACCATGTACAGCGGTCACGACGAGGGGCTCAGAGAAAAGAAGCTTCTCCTTAGCTTTGCATCGGAGCTGGATCCGCACATCTACCATGTGGCATACGTGGATTTCATTAATCAGAAAAAACAGCCTCCTGACATACTGCTGATCACTAAAAAATAATTCTTTTCACACCTACGCTTCATGAAGCCCCCAAGGCGATTCCTTTAAAGATCATTCACATCAAAAGAGCACCACATTACGGTGCTCTTTACATCACTTGCACTTTTCTATTATATCAAGACCTCTTGCGTACTTGCTGCGTTCTTCCTTTTCAAGCCCGTACGTTTCGCACATAGACGCACCCAGTCTTTCCAGCTCCTCGGTTTCGCCCGAAAAAAGCTCCAGCTCCACCTCCAGAATCTTCTCCTGACCGTAAGGCGTTATTATCCATCCGTCATCTATGGACAGCTCATACAGACCTTCTCCCGTATCTATCCTGAACCGTCTCCTGTGAAACCTCGTTTTCATCAGACAGTTCAGCGGCTTGTCGCCTATGATCTCCTGCATGTGATCGCCTATCTCGCTGCCGTTGAATATGTCCGGGTCCGGTGTATCGTCAGCCACTGATACATTAAGCTCCTCTCTTACGTGAAGCGCTCCATTGGCATGTCCCTTCCATTTCAGAGAGGCCACCCAGCCGGAGCCCTCCTTTCTAAGTCTGTATGCCATTTCATTGGCGGAAAGAGCAAGGTCGGCGGTATCAAAATACTTGGCGTCGAAGCAAAGCTCTTCTCTGGAATCATCCTCCTCCATGTGGAAGAACATCTTGTCTTTCCATATTTCCTCTGCAACTTCAGGCGAAGGAATTCTGTACTTCAGTTCAATTTCCATTACGAGTATCTTCTTTCTAAAAATGATAGAATTGTTGATTGGTTGATAATACCACCTTATCTGATATATTGCAAGTATATTATTTTTCAGGG
>CAUDEQ010000074.1 GCA_958448635.1 uncultured Bacillota bacterium
AAATTTTGATTTATTTTAATAAAGAAGGCTCACGATGTGATATTATATATAGGTAATAAATTTTTTACATATTATGTAAATTCCTGGCCGAGCTGTTGAAAATCTAAGCTTTGCTGTCGAATTTGCCGCTTGTTGTCTTTTTTGAAGGAGCAATGGAAATGAATAATATAATAAAGGTAAACGCATTTGCTTTTTTTACCGTGCTTTTGTGGGGCTCTGGCTTTCCCTTTACCAGAGTCATAGGCGATGAAATATCTTCTTCGTCGCTATGCTTCATAAGATGCTTTATCGCCGCCATAGTTCTTCTCATCATCGGCAGGGCATGCAATATCAGAAAGCCCTTCTGTAGGAAAGACGTGCTGTGGTTTTTCCTCTCCGGTATTCTGGGCTTTTCGGCATATTTTATCTTTTTCAATCTGGGTCTTGCCACTCTTTCCTCGGCTACGGGAAGCATCGTCACCGCTGCATCTCCGATCATTACAGCCATAGGGCTTTACACTCTCTACGGGGAAAAGATCAATCTCATAGGATGGGTGTCCATCGTATGCGCCTTTGCAGGTGTAGCAGTTCTGCTGCTGTGGAATGGGATCCTTTCCATAAACGTCGGCATCGTCTGGATGTTTCTGTGCGCGCTGGTATTTGCAGGCTACAACATACTCAACAGAAAATTTTCGGAAATGGGATATACGGCAATGGAGGTGGTTACCTACAGCTCGCTGTTCGGAGCATTGCAGACCGTATTTTTCCTGCCTGAAGCCGTTGGCGACGTGGTAAACGCCAGCTTTTCCGCAAACCTCGCGGCCCTCTACCTCGGCATTTTTCCAAGCGCCCTGGCATATTACTTCTGGAGCAAGGCCATCGTTATGGCGGAAAGAACCAGCATCGTCACCAACTATCTGTTCATAAATCCGCTCATCGCCGCCGTCATAGGCTTCCTGCTGCTGGGTGAGATCCCTGACATGGGAACATTTATCGGCGGAGCCATAATAATCATCAGCGTGGTGGTCTTCACTCTCAAGGGAGATCCCGACAGGCTTGATGACAGGCTGGCAGTTGAATGATAGCTTCAGATGATATTGTATATCTACAAAGTATTTCATGAATAAAAGAGCTGCGGCATTACAACCTGCAGCTCTTCTCGTTTTTTCATATTTAATGTTGTAGCCTTTATATACAGTACCAGCTTAAGAGATTCTTATGATGAATGCGTTTTAAATCGCAACATCTCCTTTCAAAATCGTGCAAGAAGAATCCGTATAGCGATACTGCTGCAATATGTGGTTTACCTTTCATCATACTACAACTAACTTTCTACAACTAACTTTTACCTTTACAAAAATACCCGGCGAAAAGGACTTTACTTTCGCCGGGTATTATTATGTGTTGAAATAATTAGGTTTACTTAAGATTATAACTATTTATGATTAATGTATTCTTTATATTTACGCTACTGCACCCTCCTGCTTTATTCTATTACATAGTCATGTATTTTTTCTATTAGCCCTAAATCCGCCGGCAGCCATTCAACAGAATATAACTCGTCCTTCCTAAGCCATTTTGCATCTTCATGCTCTTTTAAAACGAATTTTCCATCAGTAAGAGAACATATAAAGCAATGCATTCTTAAATGAAAATCCGGGTAATCATATTCAACTATATCCAGAAGTCCTCCAACATTTATATTGGCATCCAGTTCTTCTTTTATTTCCCGCTTTAATGCATCTTCAGGGGCTTCTCCCTGCTCTATTTTGCCGCCTGGAAATTCCCAACCACCTTTAAATTCTCCGTATCCCCTCTGTGTGGCAAATATTCTGTTATCATCTGTGATTACCGCTGCAACTACTTCTATTTCTTTCATCCTATTCTCCTACAATATATTCATATATATCTTCTCTTATCGGTCTATCTAGCATGTATGTGATTTCAAAGGCATCATATCCTGTGCCCGCCATAACTATAGGCTTAGGTTCTCCTACGGCATCTATTTCGCCAAGGAAATAAAATTCCTTCGCTTCGCCGTCATCCTTATTTTTTCTCACGAACAGATATATCCTGTTATCTGCATCTTCTTCTGTCGTCTTGTATATATGTTCTGCATCTGATGAGCTAATTGTTCGTTTGCTTTTAGATAGCGCGATCAATTCCTTGTTTGAAATGAACCTATCCTCATATGCTATAGCATCCTGCCCCTTTTCATAGTTTATAAACACCGGCAATGTTTTGGTCTTCTTGTCGTAAAAATATCCACCTATATTAAGCGCATTCATATCTTTATCCCAGTCAAGCAGCCTACACACATCTTCATACGTATACTTCTGATACAGCTGTAAATTTGTATCTTTATATACCTGTGAATAATTATTTTTGTACCTATGTATACCGAAACTTATAACATCAGTCAGCATACGAGCAAAATCGTCATTCTTAAGCATTTTTTTAAACTCATCTGATGCTTTAAATCCTTCGTTATTCTGGCTTACGAATCTGAGCTTCATCTGCTTTTTTTGCTGTGATTTCATAAATTCAAATTTCAGATTTGCTATAGACGATGCTTTATCTTCTGCTGTAACTTTTATATTATAAGCCTCCATCATAATTGCATCAAATTTTTCAAGTACGTCACCATCATATTTCATTAAACAGTCCAACATAACAAGTTCATGGAGCCGTTTCCCCTTGGCATATTTCTGCGAAACATATTCTATTGCCTGTACTTGCTCTGCCTTTAAATTACTCTTAAAATCCTTTTTATCGTACTTTTTCAGGAAAGTATAGTATGATTTCAAACTACTATTATCAAACATCTTCGTCACATCGATCGAGCCATGCAGGTCAAAATCCATCAGTGTAGGGATGTGCCCAAGTCTATATTTCAAATTTTGGTATGCCTCTTTAATCAGTTTTACATCTGTTGTCCTTGCTTTATCTATGGAATCGTATATCCGTTTCCTTGATATCTCATCAAAATGTATGCTCGAGCTTCCCGGTATTACCCTTGTTCCAGATGATACATATCTTCTGATCGTATCCTTGTTATAGCTTTTATCCCCCGACAATGCCACTGGAATCATAAAATTATTTTTGTAATTACCTATGAAATCCAGTATCACTACGAATTCTTTATCACCATGCTTACGCAGTCCTCTTCCAAGTTGCTGTACAAATACTATTGGAGACTGCGTAGGTCTCAACATTATTACCTGGTTTATTTCCGGTATGTCAACTCCTTCATTAAAAATATCCACGGTAAATATATAATCGAGTCTGTTTTCTATATCGTCGGCTACGAGGCGTTCTATTGCACTCTGCCTTGCATCCTGATCATCCTCTCCCGAAAGGTCTATTGTGGAATATCCCCTTTCATTGAATTTTTCAGAAAGCGCAGCAGCTTCCTTTTTCGTACTGCAGAATATCAGGCCTTTTACTCTTTCTCCGCTGTACCCATAGTACTCTGCCTGCTCTATGATATGATTTACTCTTTCTTCAGAAACAAGCCTTTTAAAATTGTGAAGGCCTGTTTCATCATCAAATACCTCCCCATCAACTTCGATCTCACTGATTCCAAAATAATGAAAAGGACAGAGCATATTTTCCTCCAATGCCTGTGAAAGTCTTATTTCGTATGCAATATTATGATCAAATAGGGAGAATATATCGAACCCGTCAGTCCTCTCTGGGCTTGCAGTCATTCCGAGGAACAGCCTCGGCTCAAAATAAGACATTATCTTCTGATGGCTGCTTGCTCCCGCACGATGAACTTCATCCATTACGATTATGTCAAAAAAATCTTTGGAAAACAAATGCAACACATCTTCTTTAGACATGGTCTGCACCGTTGCAAATATAAGATCCTTATCAAAATCCTTACTACTTCCAGATATCAAGCCATATGTCTTAGTATCACCAAATACATTTCTGTAAGCCTTCATAGCCTGCTTAGCAATCTGTTCTCTATGAACGAGAAACAGTACACGCTCAGGGTTCAAGTCTCTTACCGCAAACGCAGATGCATATGTTTTTCCTGTGCCCGTAGCGGAAATCAGAAGAGCTCTTCTTGCTCCATCTTTAATAAGAGCATTTATATTTTCTATAAACGACACCTGCATAGTGTTGGGCTCAAGCTTGTACTTCTCGAGCGAAACTACTTTCGCTTGTCTAGCGATTTTCTTTTGTTCTTCATATATTCGACTATATGTATCTATAAATCCATCAAGTGGCCGTGCCTTCTCCCAAAGATACTGGAATTCTATACGTATTTCACGTACATACTCTCCATTCTCTGTGGCTATTATCTTGGTGTTCCATTCCTTGTTCACCGATAGAGCCTTCATAGTCATATTTGAGCTGCCAACTATTATCTTATATATCTCACCCTCACGGAACATATATCCCTTGGTATGAAATCCGGGATTGTCTCCTCCAACACAGTACATTCGAAGTTCTATATTTGAAAGCTCACTGAGTTTTTTAAGCGCCTTTGGCTCACTGAAATTTAAATAGTCCGTGGTCAATATTCTCCCCGGAACATTTTTCTTCTCAAGTTCTTTCAAAGTCTGCAGAAGAGGCTCCACTCCACCTTCGGTTATGAATGCAACACTGATAAAAAACTCATCGCAATACTTAAGCTCCTGTTCCAAAGAGGAAATAACCTTATAAAATGTTACCGAAACAGTTTACACACATCTCGATATAAGTGTCCTGCTCGAAGCAGTAAACAAACTGGAACGCTTTATCGAGTAGCTGCAAAAATAAGCACGCCGCTTACTTTGTTGCAAGTACGTTGCAAGTAGACGCATATTTTCAACGTCCGGGGAATTCTCACAAAAGAAAAACCCCTGCAATTGCAAGGGTTTTGAGTCTTTGTGAGTCTCGCCTTCGTCGTTGGCCGCCACGGGCTGAAGCCCTGCGACATATGACGGCGCACATTCCGATGCTCTGCTCCTGCGGAGCAATCGCATGGACAAGTGCTGCTATCTCTTTGGTAATTTTTATTAACGCTTTGAGAACCGCAATCCATTGCAATTACTGCGTTCTGCATCGCATTGTTGCAAACGTGCTGCAAACCGTGTACACTTCATTACTCGTATTCACCTTTTTCAGAACATTAAACTCCTATTTAGGCATTGGTTTTTTTGCTTTGCCTGTCATTCTCTCAATATCCATGCGCAGGACAAGTGCTCTGTCAATGGCTCTGTCCACATACTCAATGCCCTTCTCAATAAAATCAGGGCTCAGTTTTTCTACCAGCGCTATCAATCCGGCACGCTTTTCCTCGGAGTCTTCAACGATCTTCACTTCCCCGAAAATAACTGCTGATCTGTATTCTGTGCTGAAGGCTGATGGCAACAGGTTTACGGAATCAACAATTGTGAAGCATCCGCTGCTGTTGCTGCTAATGTTATCGATTTTGTGACCCTCCTTCGCACAGTGAAAATATATCGCTCCATCTTTATGTACAAAGTTCAGCGGTGTTCCGTATGCAGTATTGTCTGTGCTGATAGTTGACAGTACACCATATTCCGCTGATTCCAGCATCTCTAAAATCTCATTTTCTCCGATTGCTCTGTTGGCTTTTCTAATTTCTCTTTTCATGATTTTCTCCATTCCAGTCTATTTGCAGAAATAACACTTACCACACACATCAGGTGTCGGCACATATTCAAAGATTGTTCCGCAGTACTTCTGGCAAGCCTTTCTGTTGATGCCGTCTTTTGAAATGGCTTTGCCCGGGCATGCCGCTACTATTTCGTCACTGATTTCGCCTTCATAGCAGGAATCCAGCATATATCTTTTGAAAACCTCAAACATTTCAGGTGTGCCGCCTCTGGAGTCTGTATTGCTGAATCCGAAATCTCTATCAGGAACTAGATTTACATCTGTGAGGATTGCACCAAATCTGCCTGCAGGGCCTGCTTCTGTCATGATACAGCCTGCCGGTCCGAAGTCGCCCATGCCTGCTACATTTGCTGCAATTTTAAAGTTCCATTCCGGTCCGCAGTGGCTGTAATCCCAGTCGGACGGTGTATTACAAATCGAAGACAGTCGGCCGAATTTGCCCAGTTCTTCCTGGATGCTCGCATGGATCTTCATTATCGCCCATGTGGAATCATGGTATGCCTGGATCCACTGTTCAGACGGTTCCTTGCCAGTCTTGTTACTTTCTACCACGTCATCCGTATAAGGCAGGAAGTATACAATTATCGCACGAGCCGCGTTGTAAACTTTACGCGGATGTTTACAGAAGCCATTGTCATAATACATATCAAAAACAGGCTCTGAAGTATTGGCATAAGCAATTAAAGGTTCCTTAAATCTAGTCGTTCTGCCGCATTCGTTTTCATATATTTTGATGCCCCTTTTAATTGCATCATATATTCTTGCTTTGATGTCTATACCAGTCAGGTTTGTAACATTTTTATAAGTCATCGTCCTTCATAGCAAACCGGCCTGAGCCCGTTACTTTTCCTCCTTTATTCTTTCTATCTTAAATACATTTATTACTCGCGCATCCGGACAGCAGAAGAGGCATTCATCTTCATTTTCCTCTCCAGGAACAGCGCCTCCGTACCTGAGGATATCTATATACGGAAATGCAGTATGCTGCATCATCGGACACATCTTGTCTCTGTCTCTGTCGAAATCAAAAGTGTCACCTATGCTGTGTCCGTAGTGACAGGCACCTGATTCTTTTTTATCGACCATTGTAATCTGTATTTTAGGTCTCTTGCTCATTTTATCGTCTCCTTTGCCAAGCTCGCTTTTCATGCCTTTATTATACTGCTCTAATAAACCCTTCCACGTTGCATATGCAACATATGTGCAACTATCTGTTAATTTAAGCCTCTTACGAGTCTTTTATCAGACATTCCCAAATATACCGTGCACATTCACTTTCAAACTCAATTTCTATATTTTCTTCTGTAATACCAGCTATATACTCTGCCAGCATCCTTGCTTCACGAAGAAGTGTTGCCTCTAATTGCTGACTATTTTTATTTGTAAGCAATCTTGTGATCATGTCCTGGTACGAAGGCACAAAATTGCCATTTACAAGTATCTGCTCTATGGTCTCCGGTTCACTGATGTCGTATAAAATCTCTGCACATTTCATTATATGCTGTGTTTCTACATCAATGTTTTCATAGCGGACCATTATTCTAACTATCGATACTGCAATCAGCATTGCTTCCAGCTGTTCTGCTGTACAACCTTCATATGCCATTACGGACAGCAGTAATGCCGCATCATCATTTATCATTTTCCTGGTTCTCCTTTCTTAAGCTTGTGATTGCACCTGCAAAACGCCTGTGATATATTCTTGTTGAGAGGTGATTGCTATGGACAAATACATTGAAGCTATATCAAATACTGCACTCTTTGCAGACATCCAGAAAGCCGACCTGGAACCGATGCTACAGTGCCTAAGTTACAGCGTCCAGACATTCAACAAAGGAGACTTTATAATTCTGGAAGATGAAACAGTGCGCAACATCGGAATCATTCTTGAAGGTTCTGTTGATATGATCAAAGAAGATTTCTGGGGCAACAAAACCACCCTTGTCCGCATGAAGTCCGGTGAGTTGTTCGGCGAAACTTTTACTTGCAGTAAGAATTCTACTTCAACTGTATCGTTCTGTGCAGTTTCTAAAACCACTGTACTCTTTCTGCCTTTCAACAGAGTTATGCATCTGTGTTCTATGACTTGTTTTTTCCATCACAGACTTATCGAAAACATGGTCTTTCTCATTGCAGAGAAAAACAAGGAACTGATGCTCAAAGTAGAAATCATCTCCAAAAAAACTCTACGAGAAAAAATAATGGCTTATCTGTCAGTACACGCCAATGAACAGGGCACACCGTATTTTGAGATTCCTCTGGGTCGTGTCGAACTTGCTGACTATCTTTGTGCAGACCGCAGCGCACTTACAAGAGAACTTTCTAATATGCAAGATGACGGTATCATCGATTTCGATAAAAACGTCTTCAGGCTGTTATAACTAAATGGCTGCCTGCACCGCTTTCGTGCATATGCAATTTAATATTAAAAGTATCTTCTACGGCACCCGATTCCAGCATAGCAGTCGGTGTGCCGCTTTTTTTAATTGTCCTATTGTCTATAAGCAGTATTTCATCACTGTAGCAAAAAGCATGGTTTAAATCATGCATGACCATAATAATAGTCTTGTCTTGTGTTTTCAGCTTTTTGATCTGTTCAAGGAATTTCAACTGATGCTCAATATCCATATACGTGGTAGGTTCATCAAAAAGCATAACAGGTGTATGATGAATGGTCAGCTAAAAAGCATCCTACAATTTCCCAAAGCGGAGTAAATGGTTACACCGCAGCATATAAAACATGTGAAAAGCTATATGACCGTGTGTTTAAGGATTTGAAGCTGGCTGACCTGCAAAAGGTTATTGATGAATGTGATAAGAACTATCCGACGCTGAAGAAAATAAAAGTATTGTTCAATCAGCTCTATGATTTTGCAATCAAAAATGATATTTGCAACAAAGACTATGCTGAATTCGTGGATATAGCACAGTACAAGGATAAAAATCCTAACAAGTATGACCGCGATAAATTCACTAAGGAAGAAATTTCGAAAATATGGGAAATGAAAGATGACAAATACTATCAGATCATCCTCATGCTCATCTACAACGGTCTGCGTATTTCAGAATTCCTTGAGCTGAAAAAGGAAAATGTACACCTTGACGAGCAATACTTCGATGTCATTGATAGTAAAACTGAAAATGGAATCAGAAAGGTCCCTATTGCAGACAAGATGCTGCCATTCTATCGAAGCTGGTATGATTCCTGCCCGGAATGTGAATATCTGCTTCACAATAAAAAGAACCGGGGATTCAAGTATGATAACTATTATCGTGTCTACTGGATTCCATTGATGGAGCAGCTTGGAATCGAAAGAACACCACATTGTACCAGACATACCACGATTTCCATGCTGTCAGAAGCAAAGGTGCAGGAAACCACCATTAAGAAAATCGTAGGTCACTCAGGTGCGATGACACTGACAGAAAAAGTTTATACACACCTTGATATGTCAATTCTTATTGACGCGATTAACAAAACGCTGTAAACGGTAAATAGCCCGTGCCTCGATTGATAAGTCAAAAAGTACTAAAATGC
>CAUDEQ010000075.1 GCA_958448635.1 uncultured Bacillota bacterium
TATGCATAAATTATTTTCTTTTTTCTATTGACTTTTAATAGTTAGTCTTTCATAAGCTCTTTTCAGAGATAAAACATCACACAAAAGTTTGAATTCTAATAATTAGAATTCAAACAAAAAAGATTATACATTATATCCGAAGATGATGTCAAGGGAAAAGAACAGCATGTGACGAAACCCTTAATGGGCTGAAGATTACGGTGGATATTCCCGGAGGAGTAAGCGCCGCCATGTTGGTGATGCATGAAAACATAGGGATATAATCATCGTAAAGCTCAGAGTCCGGATGCAAGGCATACGATGTTGATTTTGTATTAGAAAGGGATATAATATAACAAAACGGCTGAATGAGCAGCCTTTGAAGGCTGACGCACTGATTTTCGAATGAGAAAGGAAGCTTTTGATGGAAAGAAAGATAGAGGTCAGAGGTGCAAAGGTGCATAATCTGAAGAATATAGATGTCGATATACCGTTGAACAGGATAGTTGGAATCGCAGGCGTGTCGGGCTCCGGAAAGTCATCCCTGGCGCTGGGTGTGCTGTATGCAGAAGGCTCAAGACGTTATCTTGAGTCGCTTTCCACATATACGAGAAGGAGAATGACACAGGCATCGAGGGCCCGGGTGGACGAGGTGATGTACGTTCCTGCGTCCCTGGCTTTGCATCAGAGGCCTGCAATTCCGGGCATACGAAGCACCTTCGGCACCGGAACGGAGCTGCTCAACAGTCTGCGTTTGATGTTTTCGAGGCTTGCCAGTCACAGATGTCCCAACGGACATTACATCGAGCCTACCATCGATGTGGCAGCGGAACGTGAGCTGGTGTGCCCTCAGTGCGGCGAGAGATTTTACGGACCTTCTGCCGAGGAGCTGGCCTTCAACAGTCAGGGAGCCTGCCGCAGGTGTGACGGTACCGGAGTGGTGTGGACTGTGGATGAATCGAAGCTGGTTCCCGACGAGACCTTGTCAATAGATGAGGGAGCAGTGGCACCGTGGAATTCTCTGATGTGGTCGCTGATGACAGATGTATGCCGGGAGATGGGCGTGCGTACAGATGTGCCTTTCAACATGCTGACAGATAGGGAAAGAGAGATTGTATATCATGGGCCGGCGGAGAAAAAGCATATATTATACATGTCAAAAACGACTCAGCAGGCAGGTGAGATGGACTTCACTTATTACAATGCAGTCTATACGGTGGAAAACGCACTGGCCAAGGTAAAGGACGAGAAGGGCATGAAGCGTGTGGAAAAGTTTCTGAAAAGAGAGACGTGCCCTGAATGTCTGGGAACAAGATTATCGGAAAGGGCAAGAGCGCCGAGGGTGCAGGGAATCTCTCTGGCAGAGGCATGTGAGATGACTCTGGCGGAAGCCTCGAAATGGGTTAAGGCTGTGCCTTCTTCTCTTCCGGAGGAAATGAGGCCGATGGCTGAACGCATATGTGAGGCTTTCCATGATACGGCGGGAAGGCTCATTGATCTGGGACTTGAATATCTGACGCTGGACAGGGCGTCATCGACGCTTTCCACAGGAGAACGTCAGCGTATGCAGCTGGCCCGTGCTGTCAGAAACAGGACAACAGGCGTGCTTTACGTGCTGGACGAGCCGTCGATAGGGCTGCACCCTGCCAACATCAGAGGTCTTACAGATGTGATGAAGGATATGGTCAAGGATGGAAATTCCGTCGTTCTTGTGGATCACGATACGAATATAATTTCAGAGGCAGACTGGATAATAGAGCTGGGACCCGAAGCAGGAGCAGGGGGAGGACGCATCATATGTCAGGGCAGCGTCGATGATATAAAAAATGAGCCTGCTTCAATGATAGGGCCGTTTCTGTCGGGAAATGCATCGGCTTCAAGACGAGCTGCAAAGGGCAGTGATACGGCGGGAGGCGCCGAGCTGTTTGAAAAAGGCAGCATAAGCATTTCAACGGGAAGAATACATACCCTTAAACCTATCAAGGTGGAATTTCCAAAGGGCAGGCTTACAGCAGTAACAGGTGTTTCAGGCTCGGGGAAGACAACGCTGATACTGGAAAGCCTTGTGCCGGCGCTGGAGGCTGCCACAAAGGGCGAAAAGCTGCCTGCGCACATAGACTGCATCGCAGCAGAGGGTGTAAGTCAGGTAAAGCTCATAGATGCAGCGCCCATAGGTATAAACATAAGATCTACCATTGCAACATATGCCAATGTTCACGATGAGCTGCGAAAAATATTTGCCAGGACCGAGGACGCCAAAAGAGCGGGGTATAAGGCAGGTGATTTTTCATATAATACGGGAAGTCTCAGATGTCCTGCCTGTGACGGAACAGGAAGCATAAGTCTGGACGTCCAGTTTCTGCCGGATGTTGACATACAGTGTCCTGAATGCAGAGGAAGCCGGTATGGAAAGGAGGCAGAGTCCATAAGGTGTATGATGAGCGATGGAAGGGAATACTCGATGCCTGAGCTGATGTCCATGGAGGTAAGCTCCGCCCTGAAGGTCTGCAGCGGATTCAGAAAGGTGGAGCAAAAGCTGCAGATCCTGTGCGATTTGGGGCTTGGATACCTTACTCTCGGCGAGGAAACACCGGGGCTTTCGGGAGGCGAGGCGCAGCGGCTGAAGCTTGCCAGCGAGATGAGAAGACCTCAGGAGGGATCGGTATTCGTATTTGATGAGCCGACAATAGGGCTTCACCCTCTCGATGTACAGTCGCTGCTGGGAGTATTCGAAACCCTTATGGAAAACGGTGCAACAGTCATCGTCATCGAGCATGATCTGGACGTGATAAGGAATGCCGACTACATAGTGGACATGGGTCCCGGAGGAGGCCGGGAAGGCGGCATGGTTGTCGCCGCCGGAACTCCCGATGAAGTAAGAAATGCGGAGGCCAGCATCACCGGGCGGTTTATATGAGGGTGAAAAACGTTTGCTGACGCAGCTTATGCAGAGGTTTTTCATGTTCTACCATCAGGCGGTATGATAAATGTGCTTCATGTGATATATTTATCTCGGAGGTGGAGCATGGATCAGAAAAAAATAGGACGTTTTATAGCAGGACTGAGAAAAGAAGCATGCATGACTCAGACAGAGCTGGGAGAAAGACTGGGGGTAAGCTACAAGGCGGTAAGCAAATGGGAAACCGGAAGATGCCTTCCCGATCCGTCGCTTTACAAATCGCTGTGCGATATATTGAATATCAACATGACGGAGCTGTTCAACGGCGAAAGAGTAGAGGTGGAGGAGCTGGCGGAAAAGGCAGATCAAGCGATCGCAGGTGTAGTGGAGCAAAGCATGGTAAGCCGGACGGTGCTTCTGATAAGCTCTCTGCTGATGGTGTGCGGTACGATGCTGGTATTCATACCGTCGCTGTTGAACTTTGACAACGTCACGTCCATAGTGACCATATCAGCAGGACTGCTGATGATATTCGGATGCATGGCCGTAAAACTGGCATCGTGGAAAATGATAAACGACAAGACGATAGAAAACACGGGAATAGGCTTTACAGGAACCTTGACGATACTTTTCATAGGATTGAAGCTGACAGGACATATAGATTGGGGTTGGATATGGGTAGTGTCGCCGCTGTGGATAGGCCTCGCCGCCGTAATATGTTTTCTTGTGATAGTATTCGTTATCTGGAAGACAAGGGAAAAGCTGCATAGCTATAAGCGATAATAAAAATAGCAGGGTGGCTGAAAGTATTGTATTTTAATGGAATTAGGTGTATAATGTTAAAAAATGAATACAGGGGAGCTTGTATCGGCAGGCTGAGAGGAAGTAATCGAACTTCGACCCTTATACCTGATGTGGATAATGCCGCCGTAGGAAATGCTTTAGCTCTGTTACAGGAGGATACCGCAAAAGGTGTCCCCTGTTTTTTATTATGCAGGAAATATCGCCGAAGGCGGTATGGAGGTATATTAACCATAAATACATTGTAGTAGAAAGGAAGAAAAATGTTTCAGAATATGCTTGAAAATGTACGAAAGACCTGTCCGCTGATTCATAACATTACCAACTATGTAACGGTCAACGACTGTGCGAATATCGTGATTGCCTGCGGCGCATCTCCTATTATGGCTGACGATAAGGACGAGGTGGCCGACATAACTGCAATATGTGCAGGTTTGAACATCAACATCGGTACCCTCAACAGACGCACTATAGAATCCATGCTGATTGCCGGCAGGCGAGCCAACGAGCTGAAGCATCCTGTTGTATTGGATCCGGTGGGAGCCGGTGCGTCCGGGCTTCGGACCGAAACAGCCAGGCAGCTTATGGATGAAATAAAGCTCACCGTTATACGTGGCAACATTTCCGAAATCAAAACCATGGCTTCCGGCAGAGGCACAACAAAAGGTGTGGATGCTGATGTGGCCGATAAAATAACAGAGGATAGCCTCGACGATGTTATTGGATTTGCAAAAGCCTTCGCAGAGAAAACAGGAGCTATCATTGCCATCACCGGTGCCATCGATATTGTTGCAGACAGCAGGAAAGCCTACTGTATCCGTAACGGACACCCTATGATGTCCTCCGTCACCGGAACGGGCTGCCAGCTTTCCGCCATGACTGCGGCCTTTGTGGCTGCCAATTACGATCAACCTCTGGAAGCCGCAGCTGCAGCCGTTTGTGCCATGGGATATGCCGGGGAAGTGGCTTATGGCAGACTTACCGAAATGGATGGAAACTACACCTACAGGAATTACATTATTGATGCGATCTACAATATGACCCCGGAAATGCTGGAGAAAGGTGCGAATTATGAAGTGCGATAAAAAAGCAATGCTGCTATATGCAGTAACGGACAGAGCGTGGGTAGGTAAACAAAGCTTATACCAGCAGGTAGAGTCTGCGCTGAAGGGCGGCGCAACTTGCGTTCAGCTCCGTGAAAAGGATCTGGATGAGGAGGCTTTTCTTAATGAAGCCATCGAGCTCTCTGCTCTGTGTAAGCAGTACGGAGTGCCGTTTTTCGTAAATGACAATGTGGAAATTGCCGTAAAGTGTAATGCCGACGGTATTCATGTCGGCCAGGAGGACATGGAAGCTGCACAGGTCCGCCAGAGAGTTGGAAAACATATGATGATCGGTGTTTCCGTACATTCCGTGGAAGAAGCGCTTGAGGCTGTTGAGAACGGTGCAGACTGCCTTGGAGTCGGAGCCATGTTCTCCACCTCTACTAAAACAGACGTGGATATCCTGCCGAAAGAAACACTTCGTGACATTTGCGCTGCAGTAGATATTCCTGTCGTTGCCATCGGCGGTATCGATGAATCCAATATATCGGAGCTTGCCGGTACCGGCGTGGACGGCGTCGCCCTGGTCAGCGCAATCTTTGCAGCAGATGATATTGAAAACAAATGCCGCCTGCTTCGCCGGCTGGCGGAAGAAATGGTGAAGGCATGAATATAAAGTGTGCGATATTCGACTTTGACGGAACGCTCTTCGACTCCATGTCCATTTGGGACAGTGTCGGTGAAATCTATCTCCGATCCCTTGGAAAAGAGCCGAAGCCGTCCATCCGTGAAGATGTCAGAGCCTTGAGCCTTTATCAGGCTGCCTGCTATCTAAAGCAGGAATATGGCTTGCCTTTGCCGGCAGAGGAAATCGTGACAGGTATCAACCGGACCATCGAGTATTTTTATATCCACGAGGTTTTACCGAAGCCCGGCGTGGCTGATTTTCTGAAGCAGATGAAAAAGGCAGGGATTCCAATGTGTATCGCTACGGCATCTGACCGCTATCAAATAGAAGCAGCCCTCAGCAGATGCGGGATAAAGCATTATTTTGATGCGATCTTCACCTGCAGCGAAGTCGGACATGGCAAGGATGAGCCGGTTATTTTTCGAAGGGCGATGGAGCATTTTGCTGCCGATCGCAGATCTTCCGTTGTATTCGAAGATGCCATCCACGCCATCGAGACTGCGAAAGCTGACGGTTTTGCAGTAGTGGCCGTATTCGATAACAGTGAGAATCGACAGGATGAAATCCGAGCCTTGGCAGATTGCTATATTGAGGATTTTGAACATACTGAGGAATTTTGGAAGTTCGCTTCGTCTTAAATAAGACGAAAGCTTCAAGCGGCAGATTGGGGGCACCACCTTATGCCGCTATAGAAAACAATGCTGAGATATGAAAGGAGTACTAATGATGAAAATGAAAACAGCATTGACCATTGCAGGAAGTGACTGCAGTGGAGGCGCCGGTATTCAGGCAGATATAAAGACAATGACTGCAAATGGTGTTTATGCCATGAGCGCCGTAACAGCACTTACAGCACAAAACACGACCGGCGTAAGAGCTATTCAGGAATCAACGCCCGAATTTTTGGGACAGCAGCTTGATTCGATATTCGAGGACATTTATCCTGATGCCGTAAAAATCGGCATGGTTGCAACAAGCGAGCTGATTCGTGTCATTGCGGATAGATTGAGATGCTACGATGCAGGGAATGTGGTTGTCGATCCTGTCATGGTGGCAACCTCCGGCTCTTCACTCATGAAGAATGATGCGGTAAAGACCTTGATGGAAGAGCTGCTGCCTATATCCATACTTGTGACACCCAATATCCCGGAAGCAGAAGTTCTCTCCGGGCTGAGCATCAAAACAAAAGAAGACATGGAAGCTGCCGCAAAGAAGATTGGTGACGATCATCGGTGCGCCGTACTGCTCAAGGGAGGTCACAGCATCAACGATGCAAACGATCTGCTCTATTCCGACGGACAGTATAAGTGGTTCAGCGGCAGACGAATTGACAATCCCAATACCCACGGTACAGGATGTACACTTTCCTCTGCCATTGCATCAAATCTTGCCAAGGGATTTTCCCTTGCTGAATCCGTACAGAGAGCAAAGGACTATATATCCGGCGCCCTGTCTGCAATGCTCGATTTGGGGAAGGGCTCGGGACCGATGGATCACACATTTGGTCTTGAAGGAGAATATCTAAAGGAGGAAATAAAATGAATACAGTAGAAAGACTGCTGACGGCAACAACAGAAATATGGAAAGCGTACAACGAGCATCCCTTTGTTTTGGGGATTCAGAACGGAAATTTGGACAAAGAGAAATTCCGATATTATATCATACAGGATTACCTCTATCTTGAGGATTATGCAAAAACCTTTGCGGTGGGCGTAGCAAAAGCCAAAAACCTTGAAACGTCAAATCTTTTTGCAAAATACATCTCTGTTATGAATGGCGAACTGGACGTTCACAATGGTTATCTTGCAAGGCTGGGCGTAACGCAGAAGGAAATAGACTCCACTCCTCGTTCTCTGGATAATCTGTCATATACATCGTATATGCTTCGCGTGGCATATGAAGAAGGTGAAGCAGAGATCCTTGCAGCCATACTCTCATGTGCATACAGCTATGAGATTATCGCAAAGAACATCGTAAAAAACAATCCGGCTTCCATTGATGATGAATTCTATGGGGATTGGATCAAAGGCTATACTTCCGATGCTTATGCTGAAGGAAATGTTATCCTTCTCGACACCTTGAACCGCCTGACCGAAAACTATACTGAACGTCAGCTTCAGCATCTCATTGATATTTTCGCTGCCTGCTCACGTTATGAGCTGGCGTTTTGGGAAATGTCATGGACCCTCAGCAAATGATGCGGCGCTTTACGGATTTTCACAGCAATATTTCACAGCAACATGATGAACCACGGCACAGCCTGCACAAATCAAATGTTTTTTCGTGGGGATATTCTCCTTGTACGCAGCAGTTATTTTTTATATAATAGTACAATAAAGTATGAAAGAACACCTGTGGAAAATGCATGGAGCTTCAGACGTCATACAGCGAAAAAGAACCGCAAATATCACGCTCTTGTGCTAGATGTCCATGGTGTATGACGATTTCTTCAGTGATGAGGAATGCGGGGCTGTGACGAGATTTGAACGAGACTTAAAACATAATTATGTGAATGAAGCCTCCGGTAAAAGTGCCGCAGGCCTTGATGTTGAGTATTTAAATGTGATACGGTAAATTCAAATCATACCATCTTATGGAATATACAGTCCAGAAGAAATATGATGCCGGTAATGGCAAAGAGGACTGTTATGGTTTTATCGCCCGCCTTGTCGACAATCCTTCGGAAGAGAGGATAAAAGACGTAGAGCATTACCATGCCGCCGATACCGAATCTTATGCTGGGATTAGGCGCTATTCTGCCCTGAAAATCCATCGAGAACCTTTCGTAGTTCCACATCCAGTCGCCTGTCGTCCACTCCATGATGTAGCTGGCTATGAGCTCGATCACCGTGGTGATGATTACGATGGCGACAAAGACCAGCAGAGGAGTGATGTTTACCTTTCCGACACGTATCTTTTTTCTCATCAGATTACCGAGGCAAAGGAGAAGTACGACGGCCCCGACACCGTATACGATGCAGTACGGACCTATAAGTACTCCTCTGTCGGAATAACCCCATTTATATACGACTACTTCAAGAAACACTTCATATATCC
The DNA here is from genome assembly GCA_958448635.1 of uncultured Bacillota bacterium. GTDB lineage: Bacteria > Bacillota > Clostridia > Peptostreptococcales > Anaerovoracaceae > Lentihominibacter. The sequence continues at coordinate 8,468 of CAUDEQ010000075.1, forward strand.
ATCCTATGATTGAAATGCATAGGAAGAACAGAAACAGTTCCTCCAGCTTCCTAAGCTTGCTTTTTTCCATGATGTCCTCCTTGTATATTGAACTCATAGGGAAGTTCTCAACATTTTCCTTTCTTAGAA
>CAUDEQ010000076.1 GCA_958448635.1 uncultured Bacillota bacterium
CAGAAGTAACGTTCCGAAAAGACGAAAAAGGGACGTTAGATAAATAATTTACGGACATAATCGTAGATGCCATATACGGAACGGGATTCAAGGGGAAGCTATCGGGGAACGGTCTGAAGACAGCCATATATATCAACAGATATTCAAGGGAAAACTACGGTGTGCGGTCAGGCAAAGCTGTCATGGTGGCTGCGCTGGATATACCGTCGGGAATGGGCGGCGATCTCATTGACAAGAGAGAGCTGGATACAAATACCGTTACTGCGGATATCACCATCACATTTCATGCCAGGAAGCCTGTTCATGTGCAGAGCTTTGCAAAGGAATACTGCGGCGAGATCTTCGTTGCCGATATAGGCATCGACGAAGAAAAGCTCCTGAAAGTGGAGATATAAATAAATATTGATGATTCAAAAACCTCCGAGGTACAGCTCAGCTTCACCTGGGAGGTTATTTTCATGCGCATGAGATATTGGATGTCCGGTATCTATCTCACGGTACTCATATTCATCATTGTGCCTATTTATTGCCCTTGGCCTTCTTCTCCTGCTCTTTGATGGAGTTCCAGAGATCCAGACCCTCCTCAACGGAATTAACCTTGGCATCGCCAAAGACGTGAGGATGGCGGCGAACCATTTTCTCCGATATGCCCTGAATGACGTCATCCATGGTAAACCGCCCTTCTTCGGCAGCAATCTGTGCATGCATGACCACCTGCAGCAGCACATCTCCCAGCTCCTCGCAGAGATTTTCGTCATCCTTGTTGTCGATGGCCTCTATGACTTCTCCGGACTCTTCAAGGAGACATTCCCTGAGGCTATCGTGAGTCTGCTTGATATCCCACGGACACCCACCGGGCGCCCTGAGGCGTGCTATTATCTCGAGGAAATCCTCGTAGGAGTATTTTTTGCTTTCCTGGTTATATGCTGTTTTTTCCGTCATGATATCCTCCTCCCATTTTATAGCCTCCGAGATCCAGAACGACGTATTTGAAGCCAAGGGCTTTGATCTTCATATCGATCTGATCCATCAGGTCTTCATCGAAAAAGAAATGCCTGTCCTCCGGTGGGACCTCTATCCGCGCAGTATTCCCGTGGTGACGAAGTCTTACCTGTGTCAGGCCAAGTCCCCTGAGAATGAGCTCTGCCTCGTACACGGAGTGAAGCTTTTCTTTCGTTATGGGCTCATCGTAAGGGATTCTGGATGCCAGACATGCAAAGGCAGGCTTTTCCCACATGGGCATGCCGTTATCCAGGGTGAGAGCCTGTGCAATATCCTTGTTATCTTTGGCGACAGCTTCCAGGGCGGCTCTTATGTCGCTTTTGCTCATTCCGGCATCCTTCAGCGGACTGGCTATCATCAACTCCCTGAGAGCCTTGTGTCCGGGTCTGAAATCCTCCATGTCGTCGAGATTGGTCCCGTCGGCAATGATTCTGCCAGACGATTCGGCATGCTCCTTGAACATCGAAAAGATTTCTCTCTTGCAAAGATAACATCTGTCGGAATGGTTTTCCTCTATGAGAGGCAGGATATGATCCATGCTTACCTGCTCATGGTAAACTCCCAGCTGTCTGCAGAGTCGTGCCGCATATTCCGTTTCGTCTGCAGCCAGGTGCGGCCCGCAGGCGGTTATGGCAGAAACCTTGTCCTTTCCGAGAGAAAGTGTGGAAAAGACAAGCAGAAAGGCACTGTCAACGCCTCCGGACAGTGCCACAAGTATGCTGTCGTATCCCTTTAATATGGATTCGAGTTTTTTTAATTTATCCATTAGCTTCATATCGTTTCTTATTTCCAATCTACTTTCACAAATAAAAGCCGGCAGGAGGAATTTTCTCCTATTTTTCGCATGAGCGCATTGCCATGATGGTCTCTTCGAAGAGCTTATCCAGCTCCCAGCCCAGCATTTCAGCTCCCTGGATGATTACGTCACGGCTGCAGCCTGCGGCAAACTTCTTGTCCTTGAACTTCTTTCGGACGGATTTCACCTCCATGTCCTGAACGCTCTTCGACGGTCTCATAAGAGCAGCGGCACCGATGAGACCTGTAAGCTCGTCGCATGCGAAGAGGATCTTTTCCATTTCATGCTCAGGCTCAATGTCTGTACCTGTAAGTCCCCAGCCGTGGGAGACTATGGAGCGGATCATATCGTCGCCGACGCCGGCTTCCCTCAAAAGCTCAGGTGCTTTGACGCAGTGCTCCTCAGGCCACATTTCAAAATCGATATCGTGGAGAAGGCCTACCATTCCCCAGAATTCGACATCATCACCGCAGCCCAGCTTTTCCGCAAAATATCTCATAACACCCTCCACCGTTTCACCGTGATGGATGTGAAATGCCTCTTTGTTGTATTTTTTCAAAAGCTCCAAGGCTTCTGCTCTGGTCATCATAAGACATACCTCCTTTTACCATCATCATAAAATGAAATCTTCTGCCCGCATAAGGGCTTCAAATCCTAAGATTTTGCCTGAAGACGCTCCTCCTTGCTTGGCAGCTGTGCCGTTATGATGGCTGCGAACATTATGATGCAGCCCAGGATCTCCCTCATTTCCATCATTTCCCCCAGGAATATCATGCCGGCCAGGACACCGAAGACGGATTCCATGGACAGTATCATGGATGCGGATGTAGGATCTGTGTACGCCTGCCCCACCACCTGAAAAGTATATGCGATGCCGCAGGACATGATACCCACATAGCAGAGAGGGAACCATGATGCCAGGATGTTTTCAACGGTAGGCAGATCGAAGCCCAGTGCAGGATCCAGTGGAAATATAAGAATGATGGATATTATACCTGCCACAAAGAATTGTATGCAGGACAGCTTGACGCCGTCCACCTTAGGCGAGTAATAATCAACAGCCAGTATATGTAACGCAAAGAACAGAGCGCATACCAGCATGATCATATCGCCCTTGTTTATTCCTCCAAGACCTCCTTCGGAAGGAATGCAGAGCAGATAGAGCCCGACTATTGCTGCCAGTACACAGAGCCACAGAATGGCTCTTATCTTTTTTCTGAGAAAGATCATGCCGATCAGAGGCACCAGCACCACGTAGAGAGGTGTAATAAAAGCGGCCTTGCCTGCTGTGGTGTAAAAAAGTCCTATCTGCTGTATATTGCCGGCCAGCATCAACGCTACGCCGCAGACGATACTTCCTGTAATAAGCAGCTTCTTCTCCTGATTTTTTGCAGCGGCTCGCTCCTGCTCGGTAAGGCCGTCATCGACATCAGCGGCGCTCTTTCTTCGCGACATGAGCAGGATCACAGGGATAAGCACGATACCCCCGATGACGGTTCGTATGCCGTTAAAAGCTATGGGGCCGATCATATCCATGCCCTCCTTCTGAGCAACGAATGCAGTTCCCCAGATGATGGCGGTGGTCAGCAGCATAAGATCACCCTTGATCTTGTCTTTCATAAGGCATCTCCTTTCATTTTTATACTTATATAAACCGCAGTTCAATTATATCAAATCAGCGGTTCGTTGCCAAACAAATTGCGTATAGAATGCATCTTTGAGAAGACGTTGAGCTGGATCGCAGCTTCAAACGAGGACGAAATGCCCATAAGTGATTTTATCCTCTCCAGCCTGTGACGTATGGTGTTTGAATGCTGAAACAGCTTTTTTGCAGTAAGATTTATATCGCCGTCGCTCTCCGCATAGCATATGAGAGTATCGAGAAGCCCTGCATTGTGGCGCTTGTCGTATGATGTCAGAAGCTCCAGAGTCCTCCGGTAAAAATCGGTGAAGCCATCGGTATCCATGACCTGTAGGAGAAAAGCATCAGAGCCTGCGTCGGATATGCCCCTGAAGCCTTCTCTGGCCAGGGATGCGCTGACGGCGGCGATGACTGACTCGCAGACAGCGTCCTTTATGAGGCCGAGACTGCTCTTTGCATGGGAAATGCCTACCCTGAAGGATGAAAGCTCTATGCCAAAGCGGGACTGCAGACTTTGCATAAGATCCTGGGGCGAAGCCACAGCATCCTTGGAGGTATGTATGTAAAGAAGGCAGCCGGCGCATCTTATGAGCTTATCGCAGGATTTGGCGATGGGAAACCGCGTCGGAAATGACTCCGCGTATGATGTCAGCGCATCATCCAGAGCTGCGGTATTTCCCGTATCGGCGGGGACGAGGCAGAAGCACACGAGATTGTCGAGAAACATTGGGTTCAGCTTTCTTGCCATGGCGATGATATCGCCGCTGTCATTATTCAGCAGATATTTAAGATAGTCGAGAGCCATATCGTTGGAGCTGTCGTTGAAGACAGCGCTTTCTATGGTGAATATAAGATCCTCGAGAAATGCATCTTTATAAATAAAAATAGGAATCTTGTAGAGCTCTGCCAAATCCAGGATCTCCTGAGAACATGTGTCGGTGAAGGTGGTCTTTATAGCTATGGCTGAAACTCTGCGTTTGATGAGAGCCTTGAGGGCTTCGTCAGCGCGATCCAGCTCGTCCCTGTACATGTACAGTGTGGTCATGACAAAGTCGTTGGGCGCAAAGTCCACAGCTATTTCCTTAGGGCTTTCCCATTCCAGCACGCTGCTGCCGCCCACTATGTTGTCCAGCCCGTCCGAGCCTGCAATTAGCCTGAATGTCTCGAAATGGGGAAGGGAAAGAAAATCCGATACTCGAAGCATTGTATACTCCTTACCTATATTGCGAAGAAAAAACTGATAAACGTATAAATAGAGTATATCAATGGTTTTTATCTATATCAAGTTAATCATATATCTCAGATGCTGACCATAGTAAAAAATACAAAACAGGCCGCATCAATTTCATGATTTATCCAATTGAAGTTTATAGTGCATATAGTAAAATGATAAGAGATGAAGAATAATAATGATTGCCGCATAGGTTTTACCTATATAATATTGGAGTGGATCGGAACATCACCCTGAATTTCGATTCACTCTTTTCTTTTGTGTGATATGATGTGGGTATAAGCTATCACATATCAGCTAGTGAGGCGAATGATGGAGAAAAATATAAGATCCCGGCTGTTTATCGCTACTGTCTGCGGCGAGCACAGCAGGATAATAGATGAATATGGTATTGGAGTAGAGCTCGATCAGTTCTGCCAGGCGGAGAAGATGGATGAGCCTCTTGCAAAGGCCACCTGCATGGAAATAGATGGGCTGCTTGCAAAAGCGAGGAAGTGCATTTTGCATGCTCCATTCAGTGAGCTTTTCCCGGCGGCGATAGATCTGAGGGCAAGGCTTCTTGCCATGGAAAGACTGCAGCAGGCTGCCGGATATGTGGTGGAATATGGAGCAGAGAAAATGGTGGTGCATTCAGGCTATGTTCCTCTTATTTTTCATAAGGAATAGCACGAGGACAGATCTGTGGAGTTCTGGCAGGAAATGATGGCTGACCGCAGTGACGGGCTTCACATCGTGATAGAAAATGTGATGGATGACGAGCCGTATATGATGGCCAGGATAATGGAGCGTATCAAAATACCTGACATCAGGCTGTGTCTCGATGTCGGTAATGCCTCCTGCGTCGGGAGCGTACAGCCACGGGAATGGCTTGAGGTGCTGGCGCCATACATCGGGCACATACATTTGCATAACAACGACGGGACTTACGACTATCACGGATCTGTTTTTGACGGAAAAACTGATATGGGGGATTTTCTGGAAAGGGCTATAGAGCTGTGCGGTGAGGATACGACATTCACTGTCGAAAGTCTGGAGGGACTCAGCTCTATGAAATGGTTGGAGGAGCGGGGCTTCATATGACAGACTGGGCAGTGAGCGAAATATCGGCGTGTGGGCTGTCGGCAGCTTTGTTACTTGCCGGTAGACCTGTGATTTGCCAAAGAAATGATTCATAATAAGAATATATTAATGTTTTCTTCGATATTAAGTCAATCCTAGATTATATACTTCAGCCATTGAAGTAAATATAAAATTATTATGAAAGGCATGAGCGATATGGCAAATAATGTAAAATTGTTGTTTATACAAAAAACGTATATTGTTCTTTTGAATTATGCCAATTGTTAAAGATAGAAGAATTTGATATCATCGAATAAATATAAGAAGGCACCATAGAAAATGAGCAGGAAGAGACTATGGTGCAGGTGAAAGTGACACGGGGTACAGTCCGTATATGAAGATAAATATGAATATTCTGTAACAGAGATTGTTTTGATATATTTATCCTATATAGGTTCAACTTACTTAGCCTTAGTAAAAACTTCATCATCAATAATATAGTGTATGATGGATTATCTGTTATTCAGCAGGGTGCCATATTCGCCATCGAGCAATAAGGGTCTTTGCCTAAGGGAATATTAGAAGCATATCGTCATTTGAGACGTTATTTCCGGTATGTGTCTTGTAGAATTTGTCATAATTCAAAACAACAAATAAAGGAGGATGTGACAGGAATGAAAAATTATGATTTTAGCTTTAACGAAGTGAATATTGCGTATGAGAGAATTAAGAGCTATTTGCAGGAAACCCCATTGGTGCAATCTTTTTTCCTTGACGATCAGCATCGAAAATATTTTTTTAAGCTTGAAACATTGCAACGAACAAAAAGCTTTAAGGTAAGGGGCGCATTGAACAAAATGCTGTCCATGACAGCCGAAGAACGTAAACATGGTGTAATAACCATATCATCCGGGAATCACGGATGTGCTGTGGGATATGCTGCTTCACTTCTTGGAATAGAAAAAGTGGTAGTGATCGTTCCGGAAACATCGCCTGAAAGCAAGGTGAAAAAGATTAAATTTTTCGGTGCTGAAATCATTCAGCACGGACGGAATAATGATGAGGCTTGGAAATGGGGGATGGACTATATAAGTAAAACGAATATGACATATATTGATTCCTATTACGAAGATATCAAGGTGTATGGAGGTCAGGGGACAACTGCCATAGAGCTGTTAAGGCAGAATCCGGATATCGATACGATTATAGTGCCTCTTGGCGGAGGCAGCTTGTTGACCGGAACGGCGGTGGCGGCAAAAGCGTTAAAGCCTGATGTAAGGGTAATAGGCATACAGACAGCTGCCTGTCCGGCCTTCATTAAGGCATATGAGGATAATGTGTTTTACAAAGAGTATCCGACGGAGGAAACTATATGTGATTCTCTAGTTGGAGGTGTGGGAGCACTGAGTTATGCGGTGATAAAAGATTATGTAGATGATTTGATCGCTGTATCTGAGGACAGCATCGGCAGAGCTGTTAGCTATATGGCCAAAGAGGAAAAAATAATTGCAGAACCGGGAAGCTGCACTACTGTTGCAGCTGTTATGGAGCATAGAGAAAGAATAGGAGGTAAGAATATTGCACTTATTATTTCTGGAGCGAACATCGATGGGGAACTATTGGAAAAACTTATGAAAAAATACTGATGATTTCTCGATAGTGGTAAAAATCAGGCAGTGTGAAACTTTTTCTGTAAATATGTAATTGAAGGGTTCTTCTATGATAAAATCTAATTAATAGGGGCCTTTTATTATAGCAAAACAGAAGAAACCTGTACATCGGGTACAAATGACAGAAGGAAAACGTAACATTATCTATCAGCTCCTGGAGGAATACAATATCCAGACAGCTGAAGATATCCAGGATGCTCTGAAAGATCTTCTGGGCGGAACGGTCAAAGAAACGATGGAAGCAGAAATGGATGATCATCTCGGATACGAAAAACCTGAGCGTTCCGATAACGATGATTACCGCAATGGTTACAAACGCAAACGTGTAAACAGCAACTATGGTTCCATGGAGATCGAGGTCCCTCAGGATCGAAAATCCACATTCTGGCCTCAAGTCGTAAAGAAGCGTCAGAAAGATATTTCAGATATCGACCAGAAGATCATTTCCATGTATGCCAAGTGGATGACCACCAGACAGATCTCTGAAACGATTGAGGATATTTACGGTTTTGAAACCTCAGAGGGATTTATTTCTGATGTGACAGATAAGATCCTTCCTCAGATTGAAGACTGGAAGAACCGTCCACTAGATGAAGTATATCCGATTCTTTTTATCGACGCGATCCACTATTCTGTTTGGGACAATGGACACCCAAATATCCGAATTCCATGAAACGCTGGAAAGATAACTGGGATGCCATTTCTCCGATTTTCAAATTTTCATCAGACGTCCGGAAGGTCATCTATACAACCAACGCCATAGAATCGTTGAATTCCACCTATCGGAGATTAAGCCGGCAGAGAAGCGTATTTCCAAGCGATACAGCGTTGCTGAAAGCCCTGTATCTGGCTACCTTTGAAGCCACAAAAAGATGGACTGCCACTATCCGGAACTGGGGTCAGGTCTACGGTGAACTGAGTATTATGTATGAAGGAAGGCTTCCGGAATAAAAAGAACAGCCTGGCTAAAACAAAGGTGGAGTGCCAATTTTAAAGCATTCCACCCACTCTTATCATAGAAGAATCCTATTTACAGACTTTTCTTCATACATGGGGGTGCGGACAAAAACCTGGACACATATAGGGCTCTGAAAGGAGTAATTGATG
>CAUDEQ010000077.1 GCA_958448635.1 uncultured Bacillota bacterium
ATATTGGTCAATTTAACTGAGCTCGTAGTGGCTGTTTTCAGCGGGCTCTAACATCGGCACATTTTATATTTTTTGTTTCATAATTTTGTAGGTGCTGTAAATGGTTTTCAGTTAAAGGAATTGAATATTAGGCTTCTCTTGTCGTTGATGATCTGCTCATGAATATTCCCGCAATGGAGAATGCGATGACACAGAAAAAGCTTATAAGCATGATCCACCATCCGTATCCGTAATTTATAAGTGAATGAAATTCCTGAAGCTGATTGTTTGTGATAAGACGAATTGCGATAAGTGTGATTGCACCACCAACGCCAAACCATAATGTATATTTTCTGTCTAATAATATTATTGCTGATATTGCTTCAAGGACAAATATCATCAATATTGCAATCCACATTACGGCACCTGAAAAAAGCTCGTCTGTATTGAAAAACAAATCAAATACACTTGATTCATAATCTTCCAAACCCATAAAAGGTAAAAACATTGAAATCAGTGCTATGACACCACATACCTTTATTACTATAAATAGCCAATTAAATATTTCTTTGTCCTTCATTGTTTATTCTCCTTTTCGTGCTACCATATGGTAGCATTTTTTCTTTTATTATACTACCAAATGGTAGCATAAGTCAACAATACTTTGTAACAATAAGATTTGTGAAAAGGAGACTTATGTACTTTAAAAGAATTGAGGATTTGAGAGTCGATAATGATTATACACAGGAGCAGGTTGCAGGTTATTTAAACATTGCACGTGAAGTATATCGAAGATATGAAAAGGGAACACGATCAATACCTGTAGACTGTTTGATTGAATTATCAAAACTATACGATATAAGTACGGATTATATTTTAGGATTGACAGACAATAAAAGGAAGTATCCTCCACCGTATATCAAAATCTAACAATATTGATTTGAATTTATCTATATTCGCCCATCCTGCTTTTTCCACAAATCGTTTCGTTAGGATTGTTGAGTTGTGGAATCCCATATGGTTTTTTGTTCTATGGGGGATTTTCCATATCTATCAGTGTCGGGCCAATGTGACTATGGAAAATATTTAGTGTTTATTTGATATTTTCCACAGATTGCCGATATTACATTTTATTGCTGTGGATTCAGCCTTTACAGTCAAGGTGATAGTCTATGATTTTCCACAGATAGCTTTTACGGAGAGCTCGTTTGTGGAATATGGAGGGATAAACCCGCAGAATTTCCACGTCTGTTGTATTCGAAGAGCGTAGCCGTGGAAACGACCATTCCAGTCAAGGTGATATTTGATGATTTTCCACGGATAGCTTGTCCGGAGAACCCGTTTGTGGAATATAAAGAGCAAAACTCGTAGAATTTCCACGCCTGCAGTATTTAAAGAGCGCAGATGTGGAATCAGCCTATCCAGTCAAGGTGATATTCGATGATTTTCCACAGATAGCTTTTACGGAGAGCTCGTTTGTGGAATATGGAGGGATAAACCCGCAGAATTTCCACGTCTGTTGTATTCGAAGAGCGCAGACGTGGAAACGACCATTCCAGTCAAGGTGATATTTGATGATTTTCCACAGATAGCTCTTACGGAGAGCTCGTTTGTGGAATATGGAGGGATAAACCCGCAGAATTTCCACGTCTGTTGTATTCGAAGAGCGCAGACGTGGAAACGACCATTCCAGTCAAGGTGATATTTGATGATTTTCCACAGATAGCTCTTACGGAGAGCTCGTTTGTGGAATATGGAGGGATAAACCTGCAGAATTTCCACGTCTGCTGTATTCGAAGAGCGTAGCCGTGGAAACGACCATTCCAGTCAAGGTGATATTCGATGGTTTTCCACGGACATCCCTTCCAGAAAACTCGTTTGTGGCCTGCCATGCAGTCTGCCGTGGGTGGAGTATATAGAAATTCAACATTGATTCTCATCGAAGCGTGGTTTAATATGCTTGAGAATGTCGGGCTGCCAAATAGATCCTCCACATCGCTCCTTATCAAATCGCGCGTTTGTGACCTTCCATGGCTTAAATCTGCAGCGCCAGGCGCATGTCGCCTGCGGTTGAAATCGGTGGATATGCCGCAAGCAAAGAACGATTAACAAAACGACTTCTCTTATCATAGTTTAAACAGAACAGGTAAGGGAGGGATTTTTTTGTATAAAGCAGTAGTTATTGGAGGCGGCTGGTCCGGGTGTGCCGCAGCACTTACCGCTCGAAAGGCGGGGGCGGAAGTGACTTTGCTGGAGAAGACCGATATGCTTCTTGGACTTGGAAACGTAGGCGGCATCATGAGAAACAACGGGCGTTTTACTGCCGCCGAGGAGAATATCGCATTGGGTGCGGGAGACTTGTTCGCCATCACAGACAAATGCTCGCGTCACATAAATATAGACTTTCCGGGGCACAGGCATGCGAGCCTTTACGACGTGCTGAAGGTGGAGCCGGAGGTGAGACGGCTGCTGAGGGAGAAAGGGGTAGACATCAGATTCATGTCTCGCGCCGTAGATGTAGTCACTTCCGACGGAGGCGGCGAAAAAACCATGGAAAAGCTTTTACTGGCCGGAGGCGATGAAATATCAGGCGATGTGTTCATCGAGACGACAGGCTCTACGGGAGGACCCGGCAACTGTCTTACATACGGCAACGGCTGCTGCATGTGCATACTCAGATGCCCGGCATTTGGGCCAAGAGTCAGCATCAGTGCCAAGGCGGGCGGCAGCGATATCATGGGAAAGAGAAAGGATGGCTCATTCGGAGCTTTCAGCGGCAGCGGCAAGCTGGAAAAGCAGTCGTTGTCGGAGGAAATTCAGCAGCTGCTCAATGAAAAGGGTGTGGCTGTGGTGCCGCTGCCGGAAAAGGCTGTAAAGAAGGAAAAGCTCGATATGAAGGTGTGCCGCCAGTATGCGCTGGACGAATATGCGGAGAACATAGTGCTGCTGGATACGGGCTATGCCAAGATAATGACGCCGTTCTTTGATCTGGAAACGCTGAGACAGATCCCCGGTTTTGAAAATGCCAGATATGTGGATCCGTATGCCGGCGGAAAGGGAAATTCCATCAGGTATCTTTCGGTGGCGGAAAGAGATGACTCGATGAAGGTGTCGGGAGTGTCCAATCTGTTCTGCGGAGGAGAAAAGTCGGGGCTATTCGTCGGGCATACAGAAGCCATATCGACGGGAAGTCTGGCGGGACATAATGCTGTCAGATACATGAAGGGCATGAGGCGGCTGCGGCTGCCTGCAGGCACGGCCATAGGAGACCTGATAGCCTTTGCCAATAAAAGCCTGAAAAAGGAAGAGGGGCTCATGACCAGATATACCTTTGCAGGGGCGGAGTATTTTGCGAGAATGAAGGAAAAAGGGCTGTACTCCACGGATCCTGAGGTCATAAAAAAGAGAATAAGGAGATACGACCTTGAGGGTATATATGAGGAGGTGTACATCAATCAATGAGGTGAAGACGCAGCGTGAAGCGGCGGCAGGATAATGATGAAAATAATAATATAAAGCGCAAGTACATCTGTAGAACTTTTGTGGAACTTCGTTTATAACGTAGAAAAGGCACGGTTTTGTGCAAAATAACCGACCTCCCTACTGTTGGATATTTAGGTCTAACTTTTGGGGCCGGTTCATAAACAGGTTGGTTTTTCAATGTTCCTGCTTATTGCATTTTTTTATTTCGTTTTTTCATCTATAATAATCTGGCAAGGGCTGAAATAAAAGAAGGGATTGGAGCTTTACGCTTGTGAGCGGAGCCGAAAAAGCTGTAAAATCAAAAAATAAAAAAGCTTTCGTCCGTAGATGAAGACGAAAGCGGGAATTCGGAAATATGAAGGTCCGTGCGAACGCTCGATTTCAATGGGTTTAGCAAAAAATAAAATTGGTCGGGGCAACAGGATTTGAACCTGCGGCCTTTGCGTCTTTAACAATCCAGTGATTTCAACGGTTCTGCGGTTCAGTGTATTTATTTTACAACTTTTTTACAACTCAGTTTGTATACCGGGTAGTTTATTTATGGCTGCAATCTGCGCATCTTTTTTTACAAGCGCATAATGCTTGGCCGTTACCTCAATCGACTTGTGCCCCATCAGCTTGCTCGCGACCTCGATCGGAACGCCTGCGCGGCATAATTCCGTACAAAAAGTAGCTCTATATGCGTGGAGCTTTTTCTCTGGGATATCATGCCTTCTATAAAATCTAACTATCGAGCGTCGGACATTGCCATATTCCAGTAGCTTCCCACTATCTGACGTGAAAACGTAATCGGTTTTGTAATCGTTCCTTTTCATCTCCCGTTTATGCCAAATCTCATGGGCGGCCAGAGCCTTTGTTACTTCCGGATGGGCGGGGATGCTTCTATAAGATTCGTATTTTGGCGGAGATATCTCGCCCTGATAATATTGCCTGTCTATGTAGATTAGCCCATCCCGTATATCCCCATATTTAAGCCCGCAGCACTCCGATATCCTTAAACCTGCATAATACATCACTACGAACATAAAGTGCAGTCTGTGGTGCGCTGAGAGCGTCAGAATGGATTTTATTTCTTCTGGCTCCCATACGATAATGCCTCGCTGTTTGCTGTTGTCGGGCTTATCCGGAAGCGATATCGCAGAAACGACGTTATTGCCGTACTCGTTCATCGCGATCCACTTGTAGAACGCTGCCATCCATTTGTTTATGGCTTTAAGATTTTGTCTGGAAACGTTCAAGCCTGCATAAAACGACTGGATCGTACGGGGACGTACTTCGGATAGTGGCATATCGCAGATCCATGTATCTTTGATGTGGCAACGGTAGCTTTGTTCATATCTGCGTTTTGTTCCGCTTGCATAGCTGCTGGTAGGTATTATTTTATATGTGTATTCGTCTGCGTATTCACCAAAAGGTTTTGATTTTATCGTCTGTATCTCCAGATCTTCTTCATACTCTTTACGGATCTGCTCCTCTTGCCATTCGCGAAACTTCTGCTCCGCAGCTCCTTTACTTGTGCCGACAAACTGCTTTTTTATCGGCACCTTCTTACCATCCTTCCACTCGTGGCCGACGGTCCGGGTTATACGGTAGTAGCTATATTCTTTGTCGCCACGCTTTATGGCGGTGTTCTTCTTTGTAGCCATTGTACCACTCCCTTTGTTTAAATTTTTTGCTAAATTTTTAATAACATTTTGTAGAAATTTGTGTATTTTAAATTGGATTCAGCTAAACCTTTTAAAACCTTTTAAAACCTTGCAAGGAATTGTTAGGTTGAAATGGGCACAAAAATGCCCGGGACTATTGAAAATTCCGGGCTGCGATGATACAATGAAGTTGCGAATTTCGGCTTGTATCATCGCAAGCCCTTGCCCCCGAGAACGGGGGCTTTTTTTAATCTTTTGGATTATCTTTGCTCTTTTTTTTCCATTGTGAATGCAATCCATCAATATGTTCAAAAAGACTATCCTTGATTTTGCACCACATAGGATCAAGGATGAAATCAATACCTTCTCGTCGAGCAAGCTTAGCCGCAGGAACAAAATCGCTGTCTCCTGCAATCAAAATAATTTGATCGACCTGTTTCTTATATGACAAAGATGCAATATCCAAGCCTATGCGCATATCAACGCCTTTTTGCGAAAAACTTATGGCAAAGTCGTTCTCCGTCAATTCTTCGAGTGATCGTTTTTTGTTATACAAATCCTTTATTGCATTTGGTGTAAGATTGAAAGTTGCGTGTTCGTCAGACAACTCACCCAACCTTAGCGCAACCTTTCTTTGCTTTTTCAATTCTGAGAAAAAATCATTTGTCCAAGAGTACGTTTCTGAATGGCGAAAATCTACGCCTCTTTTCAATAAAGGATGATACACGGTTTTACCTATTGGCGGGCAGTCATAATAAAAAATTCGATATAATCTGCGATCATCATATTGCTGTTCGTGTTTCAAATGTGCGGAACAATATGTGAGAAGCTCCTGAGCTCTTTTGTCAGGAGCTTTCTTTCCCCATAGTCGGCGTGCACATTTCCTGTAAAATCCACCATCAACCAATATTGCTGTTTTCATTGTTCCATCTCCTCCAAAAACGAGTGAAGCCTTAGGTATCGACAAATTCCCGCATCATGGGGAAGTCTATCACCTAAGGCTTGTTAACTTTAATACCCTTAATAGGGTACTTATATATTATGCCTCAGGCATTGACTTGTCAACAAAAAATATTAAAATGTCAATGTTTTTTTCTTCTTTTCATTTCCCACTACTTCCAGCGACTATGGCAATAAAAATAGTCACACCTTATCACATATACCTTTTGCAGGAGGCGATTATTTCATCGGCGTATTTATAGATATCGTCGATACTATCAATATCGTACCTAATTGGATTTTTGTTTGCATCTGCAATAGTTATATATTTTACGGATGGAAGTAAGTATATTCGGCAGATCCATTTCCTGTTGTTATCATCAAGCAGTATGCCGAAGTAGCTTTCGGTGTCTCTGTATGCTATCCTGTCGCCGTCTACAACTTTTCTCAATATAGCTTTTACAACAGCGTATGCTTCAAGCTCTCCGATGGTAGTATTGATCTTGTCCTCGTGTGAAAGTTCTTGTTCTTGTGCTTCTTCAGCCTGTCTTTCTTCCTCTTCAGCCTCGTTTTTCAATGCAATCTTTAGCTTACTATTCATAAGGTCACTTATATATTGCTGTATCGCGCGCTTTACAACAGGCGTGAACTTTTCAACAACTTTTTGATTCTTGACGCCATCATATATTCCATTAAGGACATATCTGACAAAGTCAGGCGAAGGAGAGTTGATCTCCGTTTCAAACCAGTCCTTTATAAGGCGGCTGTATTTAAGGGCTTCCGCAGAATTTACTATGCTGTCAACGTCGATAACCTCTTTTGTGAATTTGCTGATTTCAGTAATGTCTCGGTCATTTAAGTTTGTAATATCAACAGTAAGGAACGGAGCAGAGTCCATTTTGTTTGGTGTTTCAAGGTCAGTATAGAACTTATAGATTATGCCGTTTGTAAGTATGCCAAACTTTGCATCTGTAGTGCCAAAATACCTAAAGAGCTGCGAGCCGTGCTTATCGAGCTTCGTGTTGCAACTCTTGCACTCTACTAATATGAGAGGAACGCCATCTATAAGGATTGCATAGTCGACCTTTTCGCCTTTCTTTATGCCCACATCCGCTGTAAATTCAGGGACAAATTCAAGCGGGTTGAAAATGTCATATCCAAGCAACTGGAAGAACGGCATAATCATCGATGTTTTTGTAGCCTCTTCGGTTGTTATAGAGTTCCTCAAATCTGAGATTCGTTCTGACAATTCGTTTAATTTTTCATTAAATTCCATGGCGCTTCTCCTTATATTTTTCTTCTTAATTCGATAACTACCCCTATTATATATACGGGATTAAATTCATCCGTATAATCATATTTTCTTGGTTCATACTCCGGATTTATAGGCTGGAGCATGATGCCATCACGTTCTTTTATTACCCTTTTTAACGTGACATCGTTTCCGTTTACTCTAACAGCGCAGTCTTGACCGTTTTCGCAGTCGGGCTGTTCACGGATAAGTACATAGTCGCCGTCTATATATTTAGGGTACATACTGTTTCCTACCACTTTTAGTGCCAGCAAATCATTTTTTGCCGCAAGATCGGCATCAACATCAATATAGTCTTCTATGTCCTCTATAGCTTCGCGTGGCACGCCAGCAGGAATGCGACCATAAACAGGGATGCGGATGGTTTTACCGATTGAAACGGGCTCAAGGGTAATTTCTTTTTTCATCGGAACGTCAAATCCCATTAGCCATAGCGGGTCAACGCCGAGTATCTTAGCCATCTTACCACTGCTTATATTAGACGGTTTGTGCGATCCATTTAAATACTGACTTATAGATGATTTGCTTACGCCTGACTCGTTAGCAAGTTCCTGAGGTATCTTGTTAACGTTAGCTAAAGCTTTTGACAGGCGTTTAGCTGTACGTTCATGTTTCATGTTTAAATCTCCTTTACAAGGTAAATATAGCACAACGGTGTTAAACAGTCAAACAAAAAGTTTGATAATATTTAACTTTTGGGTTGACATATAAGTTAAATACTGTTAAACTTGGTTATGAAAGGAGGAAGTGAAGTTGAACTACGAATATAATAAACTTAGAGGGCGCATAATTGAAAAGTATGGTACGCAGGAAAATTTCGCCGAGGCAGTAGGACTTTCGACCAATTCTATATCTAGAAAAATGAACGGCAAAGCAGGATTTTCACAGGAGGACATAGAAAGATGGTCGGAAAAACTCGAAATTAAGCAGGAAGAATACGGTAAATATTTTTTTGCTTAAAAAGTTAAACATCATTTAACTTTTTAAGCAAACTACGGGAAAGGGGTGAGGAAAAAAGGTGGTGAAAAGAGTGAAAGTCCTAAAAGAGATATTACAGGAGTTGATTCTGATAAGA
>CAUDEQ010000078.1 GCA_958448635.1 uncultured Bacillota bacterium
TGACCAGCACCTCGTAGAAGTCCTCTCTGTTGAATACATCGTTTCCTGCAAAAGGCTCATCCATTATCACGTATTCCGCCCCCTGACTGATGGCCAGCACCACCTCGAACTGATTCTGCTGCCCCAGACTGAACTCGCTGATCTTCTTGCGTGTCGGAAGCTCAAAGAACTCCATCAGCGCCTCATATCTTTTCTCGTTGAAGTTCGGGAACTGCATCTTGTAGAACATCTTATGGTCGTCCGCCGTTATGGACGGAAAGAAGGAATGATCGCCTGTGGCAAAGGAAAGCCTCGATATGTTCTTTCCGTCTATCTTTTCCCCGTCAAGGGTTATCTCCCCTTCAAAGTTGAGATATCCCATCAGGCACTTCATAAATGTCGTCTTCCCTGCGCCGTTTGCTCCGAAGAGACCTATCACCTGCCCTCTCGGTATCTTGAGGCTGCAGTTGGAAAGCGCTGTCTTATCTTTATATTTCTTTGATACATTCTTCATTTCTATCATTTTCACACCCTCCTAAAACGGTAACATCCTCGTCAGATAATCGGCCTTAAGCGCTATATCCGGCGTAGCCAGCATGTAAAGGCATGCGTCGAACACCGTCTGCGCCGCCATTATCACCACGATAACTGCAGCCTGCAGCGCCGGAGTGACCCATATGGTCCTTGGGTATTCCTTCCTGTCAGGAAGTCGTTTCATAACATATACGCTCTTCGTCTTCTTATTGTAGTATTCGTAATTCCAGAAGGTCTGCAGGAAAAACGCTGCCAGTATCGCTGCGATGTAGCCGTAATATGTATGCTGCTGCAGCTCCCAGAAATACGGCATCTGCATTCCCGCCTCTATGGTAACTCCCTTTATGGCTCCCCTCAGCTGGTTGAGCTGGGTTATGTATTTGCCGTAAAAAACGAAATGCTCCGCTATGCCTATCATGATGCATGCGCCGAACAGGAAGTTTGCCTTTTCCATATTAATGCCTATAGGCAGGAATCTCCTCCTGAGACGTCCTATGCTGTATCTCCTGATGCTTTTCCTTTCTCCCTCGCCTTCTACCCTGCCGTACCTTTCAAGGGCGGAGCCTTCCTCCTCGCCTGAAGCGTACATACCTGATGCGCTGTTGACCTCCACGAATACATTGTCATCGTACTCGCTGCTGTCCAGATCCACTATGCCGTCATGCTTGTTTACCTTGAACGGATCGCCCTTAGGTCTTCTTTCTCTGGATATCACATCTCCCAGCGTAAGCAGCGAATAAAGAGCCACCACAAGGATAGCCACCAGTATGTAGCTGCTCTCAGGTGTAAAGGCCCATACTATCAGCATGGGTATTATCACCAGCGCAACTCCTGCCGACGGAGTGCCGTTGTGCCAGCTCAGATAGCAGGACTTGGCGCACTGCCCTGCCAGCGCCAGGACAGCTGTGATATCGAAGATGATGACTATGGGATGTGATACAGGTATGAGCGCATGACCTATCTCGGTTCTGAGAAGTCCCAGGGCAAGAGCTGCATCGGCGCTCTCCGCACCTGCCATCGACAGCGCCAGACTTCCTATCACAAGCAGAGACGCTATGGCTATTGCCCAGAAGATGATGAGTATTACAAGATAATATACAAAGATGGTAAGATAGGATTTGACGGGCGATATGCAAAGACGCCGTATGGTGTAGCCCGTAGTTGCACAGGAAGCCTTGAGGGCTTTCTTTCCACTCAAGGAATTAGCCACCGCCATGAGTCCCAAAAGGCATGCGGCTATCATCGGAAGGACTGCCCATATCCCTCCAAAGGCTCTTTCCATAAGCATGTATGTGCCTGCTTCGTAAGGATTTCCGACACGTATCAGGAAAATCAAGATAAATCCTATCGGAATGATTGCTGCGGTCAGAAGCAGCTTCCTGGCTCCTGCCCTGTTGTAGAGAAAGATCAAAGATAAATACTTGTTCAATTAGACTTTCACCCCCCCCCCACTCTCTATGGATCTTTTCATCCATCTCTTTACAGCTTCGAATCTAAACCCGCCTCTGGATTATAAAACCCAAGGCCGCGTCAGGACAACGATTTCACTTTAAAAATCGCTGCTTCACGCCCTTTGCTGAAATCCCAAAGCCCAGCTTTGATGCCTTACAGGCAGCTGCCATGGACTTCTTGATTTCGTTGGAATTAAAGGCGCATCGGTTTTTCGAAGCTGCGTTTTGAATTTTCAGAATTTAGTAGATACATTGTACACATCTGCAACTGTAAAGTCAACCTGAGGCAAGCTGCAGAAAAAGCGAGTCGGCAATCACCTCACCAAAGCCATGCGCTTCATCGCAATAAAAAACCTCTGCATACAAATCATATGCAGAGGAGCCACGTTTTTGTCAGATAATCTACCCATATTATAAGGAAAATCATTATATCGTACATGCTTTTTCTTTTAAGTTTTTATGTTTTTTACGTTGGATTTTCCCGGATGCTATAAAAACAAAATATTAGGCAGCATGTACAGAATCGAAAGGACTATGAGCACTATCGCGATCGGTATATTCACTCCGCCTTTTCCGAGGATACGCTCTCTTTCCTCATGAGTCCCGGCTGCTTCGCCTTCCCTGACCAGCCTGTCTATCTTTTTCCTGTACCATGAATTGCCGAATATACCCGATATCAGCATAAAAACAAGCATAGGAGCAAAACCGATGAGCACTGCCCACGTCATGTTTCCATACGGCTCTATCCCCTGCTTTATGGATATCATTGTAATCGCCACGGCGAGAGCAACGTTAGCCACCAGCTGCAGCAAAATCATCAGGATCATAGGCTTATACATCTTCCTGTATCCCAGCCATATTTCCATGAACAGGAATCCGCACCAGTTCCATGACAGCTTCGTGTCATTGTCGTGCATTTTCTTGAATTTACCCAGATACTTTTCCACGTTCTTCTGTATATATGGAGCACGTTTTTTCTGAAGGCGGAAAAATTCCTCGGCCTCGTCCGCCTGCCTTGCAAAGAATTCGTCCTCCGACAGCTCGCCGGAAAAAGCTCTGTCTTCAGCGCCTGCCTGCAGCATTTCATCGTCGTCGTTAAGCCCCTGCTGTTCTACGCCGCTATCACTTACTTCTTCTGCAGCCTCTGCCGGAAGCTCTTCTGCCATGTCTTCCTTGACCTCTTCCGGAATTTCCTCGGCAGCCTCCCCTTCAAGCTCTTCAGGAAGCTCTCCTTCAGCCACCACTGCTCCTGCAGGGTCTTCATCATCGGAAAGGGCCTCCGCTGCAGGCTCTTCTTCCGGCGCCTCTTCTGCCTTCAGCTCTTCGTCCTCCAGGCCTCTCAGCTTTCTTCCTGCCTTGGTGATAATGTCCCAATACTCTTCCATATTTATAGTCTCGAAATTGTCGATGGCATCGGCACCTCCCAGGAACAGAGGGATCTTATAGCCTATGCAGCTGCCTTCAGCCGGAGTCTCTCCCGTCGCCTTGTACCAGCTTATGAAGGCATCTGATGAAAGACATTCGTTGGTGCTCATCGGAATAGCCTTATTCACGAAATCCCTGAATCCAAGGGAAACATCATAGGCTTCGAAGACTCCCGGATCGAAGACTATCACCTTATCCTCATTGTCCGCAGGTACGGCGAAGCATCTTCCCATCCAGTCGAAGCCGAAGAGCCTGAAGGCGCCTTTGTATTCCGGGAAAGCATATCCCAGCTTTTTCTCCAACACAAGGGCATTGGCCTTGTCCAAAACCGTGAACAGCCCCCTTCCAAACTGTATCCCTCCAAAGCCAATCACAAACGTCCTGTAGTCATTGCCATAAATATTATATTGAACAGGTTTTTTGAAGAACTCAAGAAAGCCACTGAACATATATGTACCCTCCTTTGATCTTGCCATGGTTCTTACTGTAAAAATCGGTTTATTTCTTCTAATAGATTATAATGTTTTTCACGTCTAATCGCAACAAAAAACTCCATGAAGGCGATGCCTCGCCATCATGGAGTATGCTCCAAAATCAGCTTTATTCGTCCATATCCTCTGCTGTTGCCCTGTCGAAGAGATCGGTGATTTCCTTTGCAGGGGCTTTATCCAGAAGTGTGACAACCACTGCACATACAAGACCTGTGATGAATCCTGGGAACAGCTCATAGATACCTGTGCTTGCCGACAGGAAGCTGAGCCACAGTATGTCGACGATGAATCCGCCCAGAACTCCTGCAACTGCGCCTTTGTATGTAAATCTCCTCCAGAACAGCGAAAGAAGTATGACAGGTCCGAAGGAGGAGCCGAAGCCTGCCCATGCGTTTTCCACCATGTTCATGATGGCCTGAGCGCCTTCACCCTTGCTGGATGCGATGAAGAAGGCTATGACAGCAACTACCAGCACCACTATTCTTCCTACCCAGAGGACCTCCTTTTCCTGAGCATTCTTTCTTATTATCGGCTTATATATATCCGACGTGAATGAGCTGGATGCCACCAGAAGCTGTGAGTCTGCCGTAGACATGGATGCCGCTATTATGGCCGCCATGAGAACTCCTGCGATGAAGCTTGGGAACAACCATCTCGCCAGCTCTATGAAGATCATCTTCTGTGCGCCCTCTGTAAGCAGCTCTTCAGCTATGAGCATTCTTCCAAAGTATGCGATGAGGCATGCACATCCCAGCGTAACTATTACCCAGATTATAGCCACTGTAGCGCTCTTCTTCACCATCGAAGGCTTTTCTATGGACATAAATCTTACGAGTATATGCGGCATTCCGAAATATCCCAGTCCCCATGCCAGGCCTGAAAGGATCTCCTGCCATGAAGCATCAAATAATCCTGTTCCGAAAACGCATTCCACCATTTCTCCGCTGGCTGCATCCTGATATGAATATACAACGCCCAGCGCGGCCGTATCCATCTCCTTCGTTAACACTATTATGATAGGTACTGCCATCAGTGCAAACAGCATCAGGAGCGCCTGGAAAAAGTCTGTCCAGCAAACTGCCTTGAATCCGCCGAAGAATGTGATTATCAGCATTGCCAGGGCAAATATCAGCATCGCCGTCTGAGTATCCAGCGACGGGAATATTGTCGCAAATACAGATGCTCCCGCAACGTATGCAGATGCAACGTACAGCGTAAAGCACACGAAGAATATTATCGCACTGATTACCTGAAGCGTATGGCTCTTGGTGAGAAATCTGTTTCCCAGATACTGTGGAACTGTTATGGAATCTCCTGCGACCCTCGAAAACTTTCTGAGTCTCTTTGCCACGAATATCCAGTTGGCGGCAGTTCCCAGCGCAAGTCCTATACCTATCCACATCTGACCGAAGCCAAATGCCAGTATGCTTCCCGGCAGACCCATGAGGAGCCACGCAGACATATCTGATGCCTGTGCCGACATGGCAGTTACCCACGGTCCCATCTGTCGTCCTCCCAGGAAGAAGTTGGCCTGGGTATCGTCTCTTCTTTCCCTGAAGAAGAAGAATATTCCCATGCCTATGAGTATTGCAAAATATAATGCAAAAGCTAAAGTTTCACCATTCATTGTAAGTACTCCTTTGATATTGAATCGTAATATTTCCGGTCGCGCTGCATTTTCATGCAACTTTCATAGAATATCATATATTTTACCAGAATAAAATACAGAACTAAGTTCAAACAATAATCTGTACTTTTATTGCACTATTTTGCTAAAGATATTGAAATTCATGGATTTTATATATAGAATGTATTCTGTATATAAATAAATACCAAAAATAAATTTTAAAATAATGGAGAAAAAATGAAAAAAAATTCGAGAAATACAAAGGGGAAAATAGTATCCGCTGCATGGAAGCTCTTCTACGAGCAGGGCTACGACGAAACCACAGTGGAGGAAATCGTCGAGGAATCCGGCACGTCGAGGGGCTCCTTCTACCACTACTTTGAAGGCAAGGATGCGCTGCTCTCATCTCTGTCAGTCCTCTTCGACGACAAGTACGCGGAGCTTTCCAAAACCATGGATCCTGAGCTTTCCCCCATAGAAAAGCTCAAATACATAAATCAGGAGCTGTTCCTGATGATAGAAAACACCGTATCCGTCGAGCTGCTGGCAAGGCTTTTCGCCACTCAGCTGACAACCAGCGGCGAGAGACATCTGCTGAACACCAACAGGATCTACTACAAGCTGCTGCGCCAGATAACCATGGAGGGTCAGCGGCAGGGACTTTTCAAGGATGAGCTGTCCGTCAACGATATCACCAAGGCGTATGCCATGTTTGAGCGGGGTCTCATGTACGACTGGTGCATATCCAGCGGCAACTATTCGCTGTGTCAGCACGCTCAGACGATTATGCCTCTGTTTCTTCAGGGGCTGTGCAAGTGACGTTTCACCTGCTTTCATACATTTACCGACATTGAGATCCAGCTTTAAGGAAAGGAGATATCATGAAACTCTTTGCAGCATTTTCGGTCTTCATGGCAGCCGTCATCGGCGCCTTCGCATTTGACTACTCACTCATCATATCGCTCTTTATCGGGCTCATATGCTTCATGCTGGTGGGAGCCTTATCCGGCTATTCCTTCAGGCAGCTGTGCAAAATGGCTGTCGACGGAAACCGTGATTCCATGATAGTCGTGGAGGTGATGCTCATCATCGGACTTCTGACAGCTTCATGGCGAATATCCGGCACCGTCGCCATATTCGTTTATTACGGCATAAAGGTAATCACACCGCCGCTGTTCCTGATAACGGCTTTCCTTCTCTCATGCCTCCTCAGCTACGCCATCGGCACCTCCTTCGGAGTTGCTGGTACGGTGGGAGTCATATTCATGACTCTGGCCAGAAGCGGAGGCGTGGATCCCATACTGACTGCCGGCGCTCTGATGAGCGGAGTGTATTTCGGCGACAGATGCTCGCCCGTATCCTCCAGCGCCAATCTTGTGGCTGCCGTTACCGGCACAGATATATTTGAAAACGTAAAGGCCATGATGAGAACAGCTCTTCTCCCGCTGATACTTTCCATCATCATATACGCTGTGCTTTCGGTAATGAACCCCATAACCCATGTGAGCTCCGAGATGCTTGAGGTATTCGAAAGCGAATTTTCCCTCTCGCTGTGGGCCTTCCTTCCTGCTGCCATCATGCTTCTGCTGCCTCTTCTTAAGGTCAGCGTTCTGATATCCATGGGCGTCAGCATAATCAGCGCCGTCATCGTAGCATGGCTGGTCCAGGGCGCACCTCTTGGCGACATTATCATGACATGTCTGATGGGCTACGAGGCCTCCGGCGACGGGCTGAAATCTCTGATGAACGGCGGCGGAATGGTGTCCATGCTGGAAATCGTGGTCATCCTTCTCATATCCTGCTGCTATTCGGGAATATTCAGCGGTACAGGCATGCTGGATCAGCTTCAGGATAGGCTGTCGTCGGCATGCACCGGACTGGGGAGATTCGCTGTCATGCTCATGATAAGCATCGCCACCTCAGCCTGCTTCTGCAATCAGACCATAGCAACTCTCATGTGCAGCGACCTTCTGAAGAAGCCATATACAGACCAGGGCGGAAGCCTGCAGGAGCTGGCGGTAGATATGGAAAACTCAGTGATCCTGATCGCCTGCATGATTCCGTGGAGCATAGGCTGCTCCGTTCCCCTGAGCTTTTTCGATGTGAGCCCCGCCGCAGTCCTCTTCGCCTTTTACATGTGGCTGGTTCCCATCTGCTATTATTTCACCAAAAGGCGATGGTATAAGGAAAAGGGGCAATAAGGCACGTTATTTCGTGCTGATAAAAAAGAGTGCAGACGGTAAGTCGCCTTCCTCTGCACTCATATCGCTCTATAAAGAGCCCATCTTATTCTCCATTCATTTACAGTCTCATCAGCCGATTCCGCCCAAAACGGCTCCCGCTATCAGCGCCACCAGAGCCAAAGGTACGTACACATACCTGCCCATCGCCATGAACCATGATCCTATAGGCTTATGAGCTCCTTCATTAACAGCTCTTTCGGCATAGTCCTTCCCCGCAACGTAGAAGAACATGATTCCAGCCAGCATCGCACCCAGCGGACATACATATATGGACACGGCGTCCATCCAGCCTGAAACGATGGCCTGTATCATCAGCGCCACTATGCAGCCTGCCGCAGCGATCACCAGCACAGCCGGAACTCTCCTGAAGCCCAGCTTTTCCTGCATCGCAGCCACAGGCACCTCGTATAGATTTATCAGCGATGTGATCCCCGCCAGCAGCACGCATACATAGAATACGATGGCCACCACTGAGCCGCCCGGCATTCCGTTGAATACGTTCACGAGATATATGAACATAAGCCCCGGCCCGCCTGTATCAAGCGCTGCGCCGCCCACCGCCATTGAAGGCACTATCACCAGCGTTGCAAGCATTGACGCCATGGTATCGAATATGGCTATATTGCGGGCAGACTTGACTATAT
>CAUDEQ010000079.1 GCA_958448635.1 uncultured Bacillota bacterium
GAGCCCTCTGCTGTGTTCCCCTGACGATAGTACTCATCTGCCTCCTTTGCATCAGGTGTTTCCGCATTTTGCTTGTCCTTTTCCGTGACATTATCCTTCTCCTGCGTGCCCTTTTCCTCGGGTACGCTCTCAGAAGTCTTATTGATATCACCTCTCTGTACAGGCGCACTGTTTTCCACCGCAAAGGCCGGCACAGCTGCACCCAAGGTCATGCAAAGTGCCACCGCCAAAGCTATGGTTTTCTTCATTACTTTCTTCATATCATAACCTCCCCCTCAGAGTTTATACCTTTTACTTGTACGGTTTATCGCCTTTATTTACATCAATATAATACCATACTTCTTTTAAGAACCCCCCCCCATGCGAAATAGATGCTCATCATTGCGAAAAAAAGCAGCCGCACCGTATCGCCCTTGACGATATGGTATGGCTGCCGTTTTTATTATGTATGAAGAATCGTCGCAGACGACTTTTTTCTTCCCTGCCAATCTTATACCTGCCAGCTGTCAAGATATTTCCTCTGCTCTTCCGTCAGGGTGTCTATCTCGATTCCCCACGCTTCAAGCCGTCTGCGTGCTATGATATCGTCTATCTCATCGGAAACATCCACGACCTTGTTTTCCAGCCTACTGTGATTATCCTTGATGTAGATAGCCGACATCGCCTGCACTGCAAAGCTCAGATCCATGATTTCCGCAGGATGTCCGTCTGCCGCTGCAATATTGACAAGCTTTCCCTCTCCTATGACATTTATCATTCTGCCGTTTTCAAGGGTATAGCCCATGATGTTGTTTCTCGTCTCTTCCTTTGAAACTGCGGCTTTTTCAAGCCCTGCCATGTCTATCTCCACATTGAAGTGTCCGGCGTTGGTCAGTATGGCTCTATCCTTCATTCGAAGCATATGCTCCACCGTTATGGTGTGCATGCAGCCTGTTGCCGACACGAATATATCTCCGAAAGCTGCAGCCTCCTCCATCTTCATCACATCGTAACCGTCCATCCTGGCTTCGATGGCCTTTACAGGATCTATCTCCGTCACTATCACCCTGGCTCCCAGGGCAGCAGCCCTCATGGCTATTCCTCTGCCGCACCAGCCGTATCCTACGACCACCACCGTCTTGGAAGCCACGATGAGGTTGGTGTTTCTCATTATGCTGTCCCATACCGACTGACCTGTTCCGTAACGATTATCGAAGAGATGCTTGCATCTGGCATCGTTTACGGCAACCATGGGGAACATCAGTATGCCTTCTCTTTCCATGGCCTTGAGCCTTATGACTCCGGTGGTCGTCTCCTCACAGCCGCCCAACACCTCCGATGCCAGATCCCGGCGTTTTTCATGGAGCATTCCCACCAGATCTCCTCCGTCGTCTATTATGATGTTAGGCTTATGCTCAAGACACATCTCTATATGCCGCATATACTCCTCATCATCTGCGCCGTGATATGCGAAGACCTTCATGCCGTCCTCCGCCAGGGCTGCCGCCACGTCATCCTGTGTGGACAGGCTGTTGCTGCCTGTAACCGACATCTGGGCTCCGCCTGCTGCCAGCACCTTGCAAAGATATGCTGTCTTGGCTTCCAGATGCACCGAAAGGCTTATCCTTATACCCTCAAAGGGCTTTTCGGCTCTGAAATCCGCCTCCAGCGCCGAAAGCAGCGGCATGTTGTTTTTCACCCACTCTATCTTGCGGTGGCCTGACGGCGCCAATGATATGTCTCTGATATCGTAATTCATTTCTTTTCCCCTGTTTCTATTATATAAGGCAGCTGCTGTGCAGCTGCCGTAGGTTTATTCCACTGTTACTGATTTTGCCAGGTTCTTAGGCTTATCTATGTTGCAGTTTCTTTCCTTCGCAACATAGTAGGCGAAAAGCTGAAGAGGCACCACTGCCAATACCGGCGATACCACGTCCATGCACTGAGGTATGTAAAACACCTCATCGCACACCTTCTCTATTTCAGTCTTTCCTTCCTTGGATATGCCCACAACCCGGGCTCCTCTCGCCCTGATTTCCTCAACATTGGATACCATCTTCTCATAGAGGAAATCCTGAGTAGCCAGTGCGAACACGAGAGTATCAGGCTCCATCAGGGCGATGGTTCCATGCTTAAGCTCTCCTGCAGCTATGGCAAAGGAATTGATATATGATATTTCCTTGAGCTTCAGAGAGCCTTCGTAGGATACACCTGAGTCCAGCCCTCTTCCTATGTAAAACACCTGCTCCTTGCGATGGTATTTCTTCGCCAGCATTTCCATCTCAGGCTCCTTTTCAAGGATGGCATCGACCTTCTCAGGCAGAGCCTTAAGCTCTCCCAGTACCTGACGGTAATACTCTTTATCCACGGTGCCCTTGGTGCTTCCCATGTAAAGGCCTATCAGATACATGCATATGAGCTGTGTCGTGTACGCCTTGGTGGATGCCACCGCTATCTCCGGACCTGCCCATGTGTAGAATACATCGTCAGACTCTCTTGCCACGGAGCTTCCCACAACATTCACTACGGAAAGTATGCGGGCGCCTTTTCTCTTGGCTTCCCTCAGGGCTGCAAGGGTGTCCAGAGTCTCTCCCGACTGGCTTATGGCGATGAAGAGCGTCTTTTCATCCACAAAAGGATCTCTGTATCTGAACTCGGATGCGATGTCCACCTCCACCGGAACTCTCGCCATCTTCTCGATGACCAGCTTTCCCACAAGACCGGCGTGGTATGCAGTACCGCATGCAACGATATATACCTTGTTGAAGCCCTCGATATCCTCCTTGGTCATGGAAATACCGTCCAGATTGATGCTGCCGTCTTCGTTGATACGTCTCAGCAGCGTTTCGCTGATTCCCTTAGGCTGCTCATGTATCTCCTTCAGCATGAAATGCTCATAGCCTTCCTTTTCAGCTGCGTCGGCATCCCATGTCACGTTAAACACGTCTCTCTTGACCTTATGACCTTTTTCGTTGTAGATGACGATATCATCCTTTGTCAGTACCACGGTCTCGTTGTTCTCGATGAGGTACACCTGTCTAACGTATTTCAGCAGCGCAGGTATGTCCGAGGCTATGAAGTTAAAGCCCTTGCCTATGCCTGCCACCAGCGGTGCATCCTTTCTTACCGCCACGATCTTATCAGGCTCTGCGGCAGCAATGGCACACACGGCGTATGCTCCGCGCATTTCCTCCACTGCCTTGTTCACAGCCTTGAGAAGATCTCCGTCGTAGAATATCCCTATCAGGTGGGCGATGACCTCTGAATCCGTCTCCGACTTGAATGTTACGCCGTATTCGCGAATCAGCCATTCCTTTATTTCCTGATAATTCTCGATTATTCCGTTATGGACTATAGCAATGGAGTTATCGCCGTTGCCGTGGGGGTGGGAATTGATATCCGATGGCGCACCGTGTGTAGCCCATCTTGTATGACCTATTCCGATAGAGCTGTCAAATTCCGGCTCACTGATTATCTTTTCAAGGTTTTTTATCTCCCCTACATGCTTTCTTATCTGTATCCTGCCATCTATAGGAAGGGCGATGCCTGCTGAGTCGTAGCCTCTGTACTCAAGACGCTTGAGGCCGTCTATTATCTTCTCCTTTGCGTTGCCGCTTCCTACAAATCCAACTATACCGCACATTTAAACAGTCCTCCTTTAACCGAATCTTCTGGTCAGAAGCACCGCCAGGTCCTCCGCCAGCTTTGTGATATGATCAACATCCTGACCCTCCAGCATGACTCTCACCAGCGGCTCAGTCCCTGAAGGCCTGATAAGAACTCGGCCCATGCCCTCCAGCTCCTTTTCCACTGCTTCGATGGCGCTCATTATGTCCTTATCCGATTTGTATTTTTCCTTGTTTTCGTTCTTTACTCTGGCATTTTTCAATACCTGAGGGAATATCTCTATCTCGTCGGAAAGCTCTGAAGGCTTCTTTCCGCTGAGGAGCACGGCCTGCAAAAGCTGCAGAGACGAAAGTATTCCGTCGCCTGTGGTCGTGTGATTCAGGAATATGATGTGTCCCGACTGCTCTCCGCCTATGGCGCAGCCTGTCTTCAGCATGCTCTCCAGGACATACCTGTCTCCCACGGATGTGACGTCCACTGTGCAGCCTATCTTCTCTATGTATTTGTGGAAGCCGATGTTGCTCATTACGGTGGCTGTAACCTTATCCTTTGGAAGCAAGCCCTTTTCCTTCATCATGCCTGCACAGATGCATATCATCTTGTCTCCGTCTATCACTCTGCCTTTTTCATCTACGGCTATAAGTCTGTCTGCGTCGCCGTCGTATGCCAGACCGAGAAATGCGCCCTGCTTCAGCACCTCCTCCTGAAGCTTCTCAGGATGTGTCGAGCCGCACTTGTCGTTAATGTTGACGCCATCAGGCTCATTGCCGATAACGGTGATATCCGCTCCGAGATCGGAATACACCATTTCCGCAATCTTATATGCTGCTCCGTTGGCGCAGTCCAGCACCAGCTTGACGCCCTTGATATCGATGTCAATGGTGGATTCCAGAAATGCAGCATACCTGTCTGCCGCATCATCGTCAGCCTCCAGACATCTGCCCAGCTTTTCTCCTGTGATGTGGCTGTTGACATCTATGTCACGGAGGATTATATCCTCTATCTGATCCTCGATTTCATCGTCCAGCTTAAAGCCTTCTCCGTTGAAGAACTTGATTCCGTTGTATTCAAAAGGATTATGTGACGCTGAAATAACAACGCCTGCATCTGCGTGATACGCTTTCACCAGATGAGCTATGGCGGGTGTCGGAAGCACTCCAACCTTGATGACATTGCCTCCCACCGCCAGAATGCCTGCACTGAGAGCATCCTCAAGCATGTCTCCCGAAAGACGTGTGTCCTTGCCTATGAGTACCACAGGTCTCTTGCTGCTTCTGCTGAGTACATGAGCGCCGGCCTTTCCCAGCTTGAACGCCAGCTCGGGAGTAAGCTCGGAATTGGCTATTCCTCTCACTCCATCTGTTCCAAATAATCTTCCCACTTGTCTTCTCCCATCAATAAAAATACATTTTCCGGCAGCTCAAGCCTTATACTTATCCTGCCGTTCTCATCCTCTGTCACGAAGCCTTCCGCAACATCTATACCATCGATCGCTTCCTTGGTTCCCACGATTCTTATTTTATCGGGGGCGCCTATCTTGCTGAGATCGATATCATCATCCTCATTCTCTGCTGTAAGCTCCAGCTCAACATTTTTCTTGTACAGTTTCTGCACTTCGACTTCAGCACTGTCAGTGCTGAGCCCCAGACCGTATATACTCTTGCCCTTTGCATTAACCGGCGTCAGCTCAACGTTTATCCACTTGCTGTCCTTTATTGCAGCCTCCGATTCAGATATGAAGCCGACGACCTGCTTTACCTTATCAACAGAGCTTTCAGCTCCGCTGACGGTAACCTCGTCAGGATACTGACCCAGCACCCACGGCACTGTATTATCACCATCTCCCGCCGCAGCATCTCCTACTACAGAAACATCGCCTGTCGCCTTCTTGTCTGAAAACTCTATGATAACAGGCTTCGTTTCCCTGACGATTTCCTCAACCTCCACCATCATGGTGGACTGTGATGAGTTTTCCAGACTCAGACTATCCGACAGGTTCACATATATTTTTTCTTCATTTCGGCCTTCCTCGCATTGTGATACGTCTACATATGCCGTCAGCCCGTTCTTCTTGGCTTCGTTGACATCTGATCGCTTGCCGCTGATGGTGGCGCTGATGTATATCTGCTCGTCGTATACCGGAGCCAGTCCTGCCTCCTCCAGCACCTCTGCGTTGGCTATGGATACAGGAATACTGCCAACCTTAACTCTGGTTTCAGGATCCACCTCACCCATGACGTAAAGCCATATTACTATGGCAGCCAGCAGCGAGATCACCTTATATAATGTATTTCCCTTACGCATTATTATCCCTCCTTATCTTACTGATGAATCGAGAGATAAATGACATGGTGCCTGTTACCTCGCCTGTATTGAGATACATGTTGAGTATGGTTTTCTCCACCGTCTTGATGTCAAGGAATCTGGAAAGCTGGCCTTCTCTGGCCATGGAAATTATTCCCGTCTCTTCCGATACTATGAGCACCAGCGCATCTGAGTGCTCCGTTATGCCGATGCCGGCTCTGTGCCTTGTCCCCAGATTCTTGCTTATTTCCGTGGTGCTGGACAGAGGCAGCACGCAGCCTGCCGCATACACTCTGCCGTCCCTTATGATAACGGCGCCGTCATGAAGAGGCGCACCCTCATAAAATATGTTGCCCAGAATCTGCTCCGACATCTCAGCGTCCAGTACAGTGCCGCTTTCGGTGATGTCCGTAAGGTTTGTTTCCCTTTCAAAAACTATAAGAGCACCCACTCTGTCTCTTGAAAATGTCTCGATGGCTCTCACTATATGGGCCGTAATCTTCTTGCCCTTTTCCTTATCCATCTGACTGATGGGCGCTTTTACTATTTTGCTTCTTCCCATATACTCAAGACCCCTTCTCAGCTCCGGCTGGAATACGACGATTATCGCCACCGCACCGAGGGAAACGGCTCCCTTGAGTATCCAGTTTATCGTATGTAAATTAAGCAGACCTGTTATCACGGTCGCCACCACCAGGAAGATAACTCCCTTCAGCAGCTGTTCCGCTCTGGTCTGTTTCATAAGCTTAAGCAGCTGATAGATCACAAATGCGACTATCAATATATCTATCGCATCGGCTATGCCGATACCTGAAAATGCGTTTTCAAAAAACTTCTGCATTAGTATACTCCCATAAGATTAATACTATATTAATTTTACTTAAAAAGCAGCTTATTTTCAATAGTAAATAGAAGAAAACACAAATGCTTCACCTAACGATTATCCCGTCTTCAGCTGCCTTCCAAAGGGCACGTTCGCAATGTTTTCGCACTTTAATGTCATGCAGCATTTATGCGTATTTCCCGTCCCCGCCCCGCCATGGAAAGGCGCTCCGGAATTATGGAAAATCTCCACTGCCCGGTCTTGGAAAAGCCACGGCTCGGTCTTGAGAGAAGCGCTGCTTGCCCTTGGAACAACCACAGCGTCCTTTGAAAATCCGCTACCCGGTCTTGGAACAACCGCTGCCCGGTCTTCATCTTTTTATTTAATCATAAAAGGCGGAGCATACGCTCCACCTTATTATATTCTGCGTTTTATATCAATATGTTGTCTCCAGCAAACCATAATCATCGTCGTTTCTCTTATATACGACATTTACGGCATCTGTTTCGAGATTGAGGAATACGAAAAAGCTGTGCTCCAGCATCTCCATCTGCAAAACTGCCTCGTCCACAGTCATAGGAGTCAGATCGAACTTCTTTTTCCTTACAACTCTGATTTCCTCTTCCTCATGCTCATCCTCATATACAGGAAGATCTGCAAACATTACCTCCTTATGTCCCTTATGCTTCCTCTGCAGCTTGGTTTTGAACTTCGACATCTGATTAGACAGCTTATCGATAACCCTGTCAACAGCATCGTAAGGGTCGTCCGCCTTCACCTCTGCCCTGAATATGGTGCCCTTGGCATTGATGGTGGCTTCCACCTTATACCCGCCCTTCTCTCTTATTGTCATTACATTTCCTGTGATCTCATTGGAAAAATACTTGTCGAGCTTCTCGAATTTTTTCTCAATGTTCTCCTTCAGCTTGTCGCTTGGGGTATAGTTCTTACCTGTTATGTTCGTCTTCATAATAACAACCTCCTTTGCAGGTCTTTTTCCTATTATACCACATGTTGTGTGATAAGAAAGTGTTTTTTACAGAAAAATCAGAAAATAACTTTTTCACCTTATCTCCATATGATCCACATATGGCGTTAGACAGCGCTTTTATTAGCCCTGCCGGATTGCGCCATGCGGCCTGCGATTATTGATTTTCCACTATCATACCGGACTATTGACACAGCATGCTACAGTTGCACTGCACTATATCACGATACGCCTACGCCCAACACTTCTTAGCCTGACACGCCTCAACCCAATGCACCTCAAACCGACACATATCTATCCTCTACTGCGGCAACCCGACTATCATTTTCCACACACCGATAATGAAATTTGTGCAGGTATGGAATTTAGACCCATTTAGCCCTGTCACATGGCCCGGATTCCACAGATGCTATTACTATGAAAGCGATATG
>CAUDEQ010000080.1 GCA_958448635.1 uncultured Bacillota bacterium
TGCTTCGTCGAAAAATTTTGGAAAGGCATTTTATTCTGAATACATGCCGAAGGTTGGAGTAGTATCATTAAAATGCAGTCGTTAAATCCACCAAATGATGATAATATATCATTAAGGAAGGTGGAGACATGCAATACGATAAGGAATTCAAACTACAGGCTCTTGAACTGTCCGATGAAATTGGCGTCAAGGCAGCTGCAGATCAACTCGGCATCAAGTATTACACACTTGCCGACTGGCGTCGTCAGCGCAAGGCTCGCGGCGAAGAAGCTTTCGTTGGCAGTGGTAACAAAATGATGCCGCTCAGCGAGAAGGATCGTCGCATTAAGGAACTGGAAGCGGAACTTCGGGAAACCAAGCGAGCTAACGATATACTCAAGGAGGCTCTCGGTTTTTTCGCACAAAGCCGAAAGAAGTGAGAGCTCGGAAACGTTTTGAGTTCATTAGCGAATACAGCAGCAGATGGCCTGTAAGCGTTATGTGCGATGTCCTGCACGTGAGCGAGACCGGTTATTACAGATTCAAAAGGAATCTCGGCAATCCCGGCAAGGACGCTGTTCTTTCGGCAGTTATACAGGAAATACTCGATGAGTATATATACAACGATAACTACGGTGTAGATCGAATGCAGATAGCACTTCGAAATCTCGGGTACAAGGTTGGCAAGCGCAGGATAGCCAGAATCATGAAGGAAAATGGTTGGCTTCATGAACGTAAGCGCCGTCCGAAAGGCTTAACCAGGGCAACTACTGAAATACAGGAGAAGGAAAACCTAATCAAACAAGATTTCAGGTCAGATCGGCCGTATCAGAAGTTGCTTACCGACATATCTCAGATATCGTGCCGTGACGGCAAACTATACATATCTCCAATAATGGATTGCTTTAACGGAGAAATACTTTCTCTGGTAATGCGAAGCAATATGTGCAAAGAACTGTGCATTGATACATTCAATGCAGCAGCCAAAAGGTTTCCTTTGAACGGAGCCATACTCCATTCAAATCGCGGAAGCCGGTATACAAGTGAAACATTCCGTGAAGAACTCAATAATGCAGGTGTTCTGCAGAGCCTCAGTGGCGTTAACCGCTGCTTTGATAACGCCAGGATGGAAAGCTTCTTCGCTACTCTCAAGAAGGAACTCCTCTACAGGATTCCAACATACAAGATGAAGATGGAAGAAGTTAAAGTAATTGTTTTCAGATATGTCTTTATCTACTACAACCGGATAAGGATATACACTTCAAATCCGGATGGCCTCCCGCCAGCAGCTTACAGGAGACGTCTGGAACAACCGTTAGCAGAAGCTGCTTAATTTTGTGGGTTTAAAGACTGCACAAATATTGACAACTCCAGCTCCTTTATGACCGTTATGATACAAAGCAGATGACTGTAGAGGAATTAAAGGTACTCATTTGGAGATACTTCCTCAGCTACTGGAATAACCGGAGGATCTGCTCTGCCAATGGAGGGGTTCCTCCTGCGGTAAAACGCAGGCAGTATTATGAGACTTTGGAGCGGGCGGCATAGTCAGTGATATCCTTGAGAAAAATGTGTCAACTAATCTTGACAATATCATTGCTTCTTGAAATCATAACTGTAACGCATTAAAAATACCCTCCTTACTGGGTGTCCAGTAAAGAGGGTACATATCAAAGCTGTTGGTCACAAAGAGGCTTTTGAATATGTGAGCGAGCTGGTGAAGGACAATATTTCGCTCAGCGAAAGCATCATCAAGCAAATACATTCTCTTGTTCTTGCTGATAAAAAGGATGACCGCGGTGTATATCGCAGGATACCTGTGCGTATTATGGGCGCACAGCACGAGCCGGTACAGCCGTATATGATCGAAACCAAGATGGAGCAGCTCCTTCGAGATTTTGCAGATAGTACCGAGCATATTGTGACGAAGCTGGCACGTTTCCATATTGAATTTGAAGGGATTCATCTCTTTATCGACGGTAACGGCAGAACCGGAAGATTGCTTGTGAATCTGGAACTGATGAAAGCGAGATATCCACCTATTGATATTAAATTCACCGATCGTATCACCTATTACAATGCCTTTGATGAATATCATGTAAAACACAATCTTTCGGCTATGGAAAACCTGTTTGCAAGCTATATCGAAGCGAGGATAGATAAATATTTGAAAATATTGCAGGAGTGAGCGTTGGGTAGAAAGCATTAAAATATTTTGACGCTGATGATTTTGAATTTAAACATAGAGCATCAACTTTCATTATAACTTTCAAATATTGCACACGTTTTTATTAAAACATTACTGCTTTTCGGGAGATTGGCTAAGAATCGTTCGGGAAGTTGGCGGAATAGATAGGTGGATATACCCAAATAACACTTTTTCGCTGTAAAAAATATGAAATCAAGCATCTTTTCGTTGTAAAAAGTGTAAATAGAGATATAATATCAATATAAAAAGATGTCCGGAGGTGTTACAAATGTACAGATATTCGATAGAAAAACTGCGTGAGTGGAAAAGCAGAAAAAACAGAAAGCCTCTGATAATAGAAGGTGCAAGGCAGGTTGGAAAGACATGGCTCATGAAAGAATTCGGCAGGCTGGAATATACGAAGACTGTTTACATCAACTTTGACTCTAATTTTAGAATGGCAGAGCTCTTTTCAGCTGATCTTGATATAACAAGAATAATCCGAGGGATAGAGATTTATACGGGCGAAAAGATAAACAGTGAAGATACTTTAATAATCTTTGACGAGGTACAGGAAGTGCCTACTGCGTTATCAAGTCTGAAATATTTTTATGAAGACGCTCCTGAGTATCATGTTGTCTGTGCAGGTTCATTACTTGGTATTGCTTTACACGGGCGCACATCTTTCCCCGTAGGAAAAGTGGAATTCATGAAGCTTTATCCCATGTCGTTCAGGGAGTTCCTGACTGCGACGGGAAGGGAACAGTATGTTGATTTGCTGGAAAAGAAGGATTGGCAGATGATATCATCTTTTAAGCAGATATATGTGGACGCACTGAAAGAATATTATTACGTAGGAGGTATGCCGGAAGCTGTGCTTAATTATTCACAGGAGCAGGATCTAAAGGTCGTAAGAAATATACAGGACATGATACTTGCTGCATATGAACAGGATTTTTCGAAACATGCTCCTGTTAGTATCGTCCCCAAGATACGAATGGTATGGAACAGCGTTCCTTCACAGCTTGCAAAGGAAAACAGGAAATTTGTATACGGACTGCTTAGAAAAGGCGCCAGAGCAAAGGACTATGAGACAGCTATAATGTGGCTTATAGATTGTGGGCTTGTCCACAAAGTCAGCAGGATAACGACTCCGAACCTTCCTTTGAAAGCTTATGAGGACTTGAAAGCGTTCAAGCTATATATGGTTGATATCGGATTGCTGGGGGCTCTTGCAGGTTTAAATCAAAGCGTATTGCTGGATGGGAACGACATGTTTGTAGAATTCAAAGGTGCGCTGACAGAGCAGTATGTATTGCAGCAGCTTGTTACTGATCCGGATATAGGAATATATTACTATACCAATGAGCGTGGAAATTGCGAGGTGGATTTCCTGATAGATGACGGCGACAAGGTTATCCCTTTAGAAGTGAAGGCAGAAATCAATCTCAAGGCAAAGAGCCTGAGGACCTATATAGAAAAATATTCGCCGGAATTATCTGTGAGAGCCTCAACGGCTGACTACAAGGGAAATGACGGATTGGTAGATATACCGCTGTATGGGATATAATAGTAAACGTACAGTTGAAATAATGAAATGAAGTGTAAATATGCCGTATAAGAATTGGCAATTTGAACTTGAAGAATATATAAGGCAGAAGATAACTGTGCCAGATAGCGGAGCAAATAAATATCTACAAGATAACCGTAAACTCGAGTGGTACGATTGGATTTATGGGTATTTGAAGGAAGTGTAAGCATAATAGAGTTGAAGTGAATTTGCGGAGGTTATATGATGGAAAACTTATCGTTATTTAATCAAAATGATGATTCCGAGATTATGATGGAAGGATTATTCGAACAGAGTAATCTTGATATAATAAAAATGGATTTTGTTGAAGCAGAAACAATGTCGTGGAAAGATTTGTTCTCCGGCTTTGATGAGTTACATGCTATAACCTATTCATCAGGTATAAACTTCGTATATCAGCTTTTAGGGATGTTCCAAAAGGCGGAAATCATCTTTGGTTGTGATGAAGTCATATCATACTCTTTGCAGGAAGTTATGGCATATCAGTGTAAGTTGATTGAACGCATGCGTGAGAGCGCCGGCAAAATGAAGCTGAATTTAATATCGCGTATTGAGGATGAAAGTTTACACTTCTATGTTGCTCGCAACATACTTTCACACGAAAAGATATACTTGTTATCCGCGGCTGATGGACGCAAACGTGTAATCATGGGTTCTGCAAATATGTCATTTAATGCGTTTGGTGGAAGACAGCGAGAAAACATTTGCTACATAGATGGTGATCGTGCATATGAATGGTATATGGGTTGCTATCTTTCGCTTAGAGAAAATAGTACCGATCAGATTTTCAAAGAAACCCTGCTGGTAGCAGATAGTGGAGAAAATCTGGAAGAATTACCTATTGCGCGAACGGTTCGCACAAAGAAAGTTGTTATGCTTGAAAAGGCAGATGAGCAGCGAGAAGAAGTTCGATTTGCTTTAGATGTTAAAAATTTGGCAGCACAACTTACTCCGTCGGTTCCAAAACCGGATAAAAAAGGGAAAACACTTCTTTCTTCCGAAAAAATAAAGACAATTCGACGGCAAGTGGTTGCTGATCAAACGAAAGAAAAAGAGCTTAGAAGCGAATATCCTCAGTTGGAAGTTTTTGCAGGGGATGGTTATGTGCGCCTCAATGGAAAGGATATGAACCTGGCACCAACCAAAGAAGAAATAGGGCATGACGTTTCGCTTTTCCTTAAGTATATGGATGGATATGAAAAATTTCATGGCGATGTATCTGGTATGCAGCGTCGTTATTTTGCGTTTGCCAACTGGTTTTTCTGTTCACCTTTCATGGGGTGTATGCGCGATATGGCAGTGCGCTATAACCAAAACCTCTTGCCGTATCCTGTGTTTGGATTGGTCTATGGACAGAGTAAGGCAGGCAAGACCAGCTTCCTCGAGACGCTGTTGAAGATGATGATTGGCCAAAAAACAAAATTGTCTGCTCCGGATTTTACACGTTCCAGCATTGAAGGGCTGAAACGTACCGTCAAAGGAGCACCAATTATTGTAGATGACTTGACTAACACCAGATTTAATCAGCATGCCATTGAAACTATCAAAAACGACGATTTTGGTGTGGCAGATCATCTGGTGCACTATCCAGCTGTTGTAATTAGCGCCAATGAAGACGTTAAGGCTGTTGCTCCCGAAGTTATTCGTCGAACGGTTATTTGTCGCGTGCAAGCTGGGCTCACAAACACTGAGGTAATGCGCAGCAGTGTTGTACGAACGGTACAGCGCGAAATTGGCACTGCATTATACCGCGAATATATGCGGCGAATGATAGAAACGGTTCCTGATTTACTTGAGGTAATGAAATCAGATGAATCGGAAAGCGCACCTGATATCCTGGCGATATCTTCACAGATCATTGTTGATATTATGCGTGAATATTGTGGTGAATCTCTGCCTGAATACATTCGCGAGCTAAGTTTGGAGGATTATTTCAGCGAGCGAGTTACAGGTAGTTATGCCATTAAAACCATTCAAAATGCGTGGAAAACAAGTCGCGCTTCTTTTGAAGTTTCTGTTCGAAGCAATGAATTGCGGTATAATGCAGGTGCTACATGGGAAGCAGATAGGATTCTTAAGGAATTGCCTGAGACACTTGAAGCTCATAAGTCGCGTGATTGGGTGGTTATGAACCTTGATGAGGCGAAAGAGTTTTTTGGTGTTGATTTCAAAACATCATTTATCAATAAGCTGTTGAAAAAATAATTGATACTTAATTGCTAACAAACTGTATTTCATCTGAATATTTAGGCTCTATCGTTCGGTACAGAATTGAATAAAGAATTTAAGATATTGGAGATTTTGAAAAAGGCTATAATACGAACATAGACGATGTAATATATATTTTCGTGGAGGAGGCAGACTAAATGAGTAGGAAGGGCCAAAAGATTGTAAATAGGGTGCTTCTTATAAGAAAGCTCCATGATGAAAAAAGTGTGTTGAGATGGAAACAGGATATATAGACGGTTTAGTGAAAAAGTTTTGTAACCTTTCCGGCAAGGATGGAGAATGTAAAAACAAAAAAAGAGCAGTTTGAGCAAGAAGAAAGATGGCTTGCTTATGAAAAAAAGTACAAAAAATGGGCAGGAAAAGCAACGAAAGAATAGCATGAATATTTCGAGCGTTTTATATACTCAGAATGGATTGGCATGACTTGCAGTGGGATACGTTTTAATAGAGAGCAGGAGACTAATAATGGCAAAGGATGATATATTTTATTAAGCTTATCTGTATTTTAATAGTGTAGATAATATAATAGATGGTAAAGCGGTAAAATGAATTTAAAGGAAAAATTTTTAGGCATAAAACAATATAAAGATTATGAAGCGAATTGTGAAATTTTTAAACAGTTGGATTTCACTGATCCTGAAATATCAAACCATTACATGGAACTGCTCCTCGGCATGGGGATTCCTAAGAGCAATCCGTTTGCAGCAGATGATATACATACTGATTGGGTTGATTTTTCAAAGATAAAATAAACTTCATAGCAGGAGAACGTACTCGGCTGTCCTTCGGGCCCCGGTTTTTTTATAAATATGCTTAATGCAAAACGACCCACCGATGCATCCGCTGTGCAGATGCTCGACAGCTGCATATATTGACGACAAGCCGTATGAAGACTGGCTTAGCGGTTATAAAGACCACGGCCTGAGTTATGCGGATTGGAAAAAACGGAACAATCAAGGCAAAACCCCTGAAATGAGACTTGCGGATGCTAAATTAAAAAGATATACTGAAAATGAAATCAGAAGCATTGCGAAAGAGGCTGACCGAATCGCCGGAAAACATGTCTCCAGGCAGAGCAAATGGAGCGGGAAAGTTGTGGTTGACAATGAGGCCGCTTTCTATGGAAAGCTTTGGAACTGTGACATCGCAACAACGACTGAAACGAGCGGACATATTTTACTTCACGAGCAATTGCATGCAAGGTCAATCAGTCATTTTGACCTCGAGACATATGTTAAATATCAAAAAATAGAAGAGGCAACGGTTCAACTGTTGACGCAAGAAATTAGCAAGATGGAGGGAATTGAAATTAACGAGTCTGGGTATGACGATTTGGTTAACAACCTGCGAAAAATCAACCAAGAGATCAGCGTTGCAAAATCAGACTATGATTTCGCCATACAACTATTTGAACAACCCGTGACAAAAAGACTTGAATGGCTGGAAGATAAAATAGCCGAAGCCATGAAAAAAGACGGGACGGTTAAATTATACCGAGAACTGAACGGGCTTATGGAACGGTTACTCGGAGGTATTTGATGGATCCGTACAAAATGGCTGAGAAAATAAGAAATAAAACAGAGCTTGATGACGAATGGTTTGAGATTAGGGACGAAATTCAACAGTTTTTAAAAGAGGAACATCCCGAAGAAGAAAAGAGGCTCTTTGTGCCGCTTGGATATATGGAAGTAGTAACCATGATGTGTGATGGAATTGAGCATATGAAAAGAATGAAGGAGGGTAATGATGGCAAAGGATGATATGGATGTAATTATATATAAAAT
>CAUDEQ010000081.1 GCA_958448635.1 uncultured Bacillota bacterium
TTATCGGGAGCGGTTTTTTCTTTATGAAGAAGGCTTGAACTGCGGCCATTATGGGCGCAGCATAGCCGGATTCAAGGACCGGGCAGGTTTTGACCTCGCTTTTTGAAGTAAAGGGCACGGGACGTTTCTCTGGGGGATATATGCGAAAAAAGTCAAAGCGTGTATCAATATATTGTGCATGAAACACGATTATGTAAATTGACTTTTCATATATCAGAGGGTAAAATTAGAATATGGGAACAATGTCTGATTACATATACAATTTCATATATATAGCGGTGATAATCCTCGGGGGTGTTACGCTGCCTCTGACGCTGATTCTGCATATCAAGGAAAGAGATAAATATCATCGTGCCCTCATGCTGTTCGTAGGCGCAATATTCGTCTATATGATCACAGATTTCATCACATATTTTTTTATCGGAGAAACCGTTTCGGGCGACGCCAAGTTTGCCATGATAACCGTTTCCGACATATTGTTCTGCGCACTGACGTTGGCGTGGATGTATCTGATACAGGTTTTGGTGGGAGACGATCATATAATAAAGTCGAGGTACCTGATAATCCTGACGGTGGTGTATCTGGTGATATCACAGACCCTTTCCATTTCACTGGGCAGATACAGCACTGTTTCCATGTATCTTGTTGTGGAGCAGGGCATAGGAAGCATACTGCTGCAGATATCCAATGTGATATATGTATCGGCGGTCATGCTGATATGCGTCATCAACGCTGTATACGTCGTCAAAACAGTAACATCGACCAAGGCGAAGATAATGAAGCTGGTGATGATATCGACGCTTATAATATACATGATTTATATTGCCATATGGGATTATGTGACATGGTATAAACCTGAGGAAAAGCTGATAAACATCTACGCAATAGATCCGATATTGATACTGTATGCCTTTTTAAGTGCCGCTGTGATCTTCTATTTCTATAAAAAGGATCCGCTGAAGCTGTCGGGTTCACAGGTGGCTGCAGAGGATGCCATAAAGGCAGTGGTAAAAAAATACGGACTTACGGACAGGGAGGCAGACGTTCTTGAACTGATAAACATGGGAAAGAGCAATCTTCAGATAGCCGGCGAGCTTTCCATTTCGGAAAACACCGTGAAGAGGCATGTGAACAGTATTTTTAAAAAGACGGAAACCCAGGGCAGACACGAGATCATTTTCAAGATTTCAAACGTAAGGAAAATAGACTTGTAAATAAAGAGAGATTACACGGAACAGCCATTCGATGATGAGTGGCTGTTCTTTTTTTGCGATGAAAGCGAAATAACACCAAGGTGCTATTGAAAAAATTAGAAGAAATGCATTATTATTTAATTGTTCATAAAATTACAGTAAATTCTGTAGTTTTAGAAAATGCAATATTTATTTAATATCGTAACAATTTAATAGGAGGAAAGAAAGATGAGCCAACAACAAGGTGTAGCTGGACTGAAAAAGCACAACATGAAAGTGTCCAGCATCGTGTTTATGCTGTACTGTCTTGTTGCAGCAGGCGCATTCGGTATCGAGGAAATGATACCTGAAGCCGGTCCGGGAATGACGCTGATTCTGCTGGCAATATTCCCGATCATATGGGCGTACCCCATCAGCAACATGGTCGCTGAGTGCGGATCGGTGATGCCGTCGGAAGGCGGAGTATACGTCTGGGTAAAGGAAGCCTTCGGAGAGTTCTGGGGATTCCAGGCAGGCTGGTGGGCAACAGTATCCACATATATCACCAACGGTGTATATGTAGCCCTGGTGGCAGGCTATGTGAGCCAGATGATACCCATGTCGGAGTTTGCAATTCTCGTATTGAAGGTGGGAATGATACTTATCTTCACGGTAATCAACCTTATGGGTCTTCGTGAAGTGGGAACGGTAAGTACGGTTCTTTCGATCTGCATACTGCTGGCCTTTGCGCTGGTGGCAGCAGTGGGAATCATCAACTGGAACACCAATCCTGTTGAGCCTATCATACCGGAAGACTATAACATACTTGATTCACTGTCAGGCGGAATATGCATCTGCGTATGGATGTACTGCGGATATGAATGTATATCCAACATGGCGGGCGAGGTAAAGAATCCGCAGGTTATCCCTAAGGGACTGCTGATAGCAATGCCTCTCATAGCGCTTACATATATATTGCCGACTCTCGGCGGACTTGCATCACTGCCTGCAGGATCATGGGAGAACTGGTCTACAGAAGGCGGCTTCACATCAGAATCAGTGGGATATGCTACAGTGCTTACAGAGAATCTGGGAACCGTATGGGGATATCTGTTCCTGATAGTTGCCATAATATCACAGTGTGCGATATTCAACACATATTTGGCATCGGGATCAAGAGGCTTCTTCGTAATGGCGGATGACAACCTCTGCCCTAAGTTCCTTATAAAGGTGAGCAAGAAGAGAGGCGTTCCTTATGTGGGCATCATTTCTCTTTCGATAGTGACCCTGATACTCTGTCAGTATGACTTCACTACGCTTGTATCCACAGAGGTGGTGTTCATTCTTGCACTTTACATCATATTGCCTCTGTCGGTAATAAAGCTGAGAAAGATGATACCTCTGGAGGAAAGAAAGAAGAGAAATCTCTTCATAATGCCTGGAGGAAAGGTTGGAGAAATATTCTTCTGCGGAGCTCCTATAATCATTTCGATCGTAGCGCTGCTGGTAAACGGAACAGATTATTTCGTGACAGGTATCATAGCGACGGCAAGCGGAGTTATAGTGTACGTCATAGTAAAGGCGATATAC
This sequence comes from uncultured Bacillota bacterium, assembly GCA_958448635.1. GTDB lineage: Bacteria > Bacillota > Clostridia > Peptostreptococcales > Anaerovoracaceae > Lentihominibacter. Next base: position 2,763 of record CAUDEQ010000081.1, read on the forward strand.
GGAGGGCTCTATCACCAGGACCCTGTGAGATACCCTCTCAACAAGAAGACGAGGCTTGCACAGGGAGATACGGTGAGAATAGGTATATACCTCATAATTGTGGGCGTATCGGCATTCCTGGCACAGTTCTGGCTGAGATGGTATGAGGTAACATACGGAGAATGGGGCCCTGGCGATTACGATATGATGGGCGATATCATACCTCAGGTACAGAATATACTGGGTTACGGCGGAGCCATCGTGGCAGTTATAGGTATCATAGTATACTTCGTCTGCAGAAAGAGCGATGCACCGGCACCGGAGCCTGAGCTGGATGTTGACCAGCTGATGGATAAATATCTCAATGAGGATAGACATGAGGATATCTTCGGCGATGCGTAAGCGATAAACCTTTATAAAACAATACAGACTTTAAGCATAACAAATCAAAAGGAGATGAATTCAAGTTATGGGTAAGAAAATTTTAGTTCTTGGAACAGGAGCACAAGGTTCGACAGTGGCGCAGAGAATGGATGAGGAAGCAAATGTTTCTGAAATTATATGCGCAGACTACGATGAAAAAGCGGTGGAAGAGCTTGTGAGCATGCTTAAAAAGGCAAAAGGCCTCAAGGTGGATGCCAACGACGTCGACAGCATCATAGCTGCGGCAGAAGGCGTGGATCTCATCGTAAACGCTCTGCCTATCGCATTTGCACCGAAGGTGCTGGATGCAGCCATAGCAGTAAAGGCCAACTATCAGGATTTTGCTGCAACAGACGTTCTTGACGAGTGGTGGCCGACTTGCGTGCAGATGATGTATGATGATTACGGCGCCAAGTTTAAGGAAATCGGTAAGATGGCTATTATAGGAACAGGTTCGGCGCCGGGAATGATGTGCGTTGCAACTAAGAGCTCCATGAGAGAACTGGATACCTGCGACGACATCCTTATGATGGTATATGAAGGCGTTGAAGCCAAGAGATTCCTGCCGTTCTGGTGGTCACCGTTCACAGCTCTTTCAGACATGGTAGACCCGACCTTCGCCCTCAAGGACGGAGTTCTGGTTGAGACAGAGCCTCATTCATTGCCTGTAGTGAGAGATTTCCCTGGATGCAGACCGGGAGTAACGCTGGTGGAGCATGCACATGACGAGACAGTTTACATGGGACTCAATAAGGATACTCACTTCAAGGGAGCGAAGAACATCAACTTCAAGTACGGCGGCGTGGGAATCGAATTCTCAACTCCACTGTACAGAGCAGGGCTGCTTTCAAGAGAAGAAGAGACATACAAGGGACACACATTCGTGCCGTTTGATGTAATAGTAAGCCATCTTCCTCCTGCACCTAAGTTCAAGGAAGAGATACAGGAGATTCTGGAGGAAGGTCTGGTAAGAGATGAAGGCGCATTCGTAGTGGAATGTACGGGAACAAAGGACGGCAAGAAGGTCATGGTGACAACGAACCTGTATGCGCCGGGATGTGTTGAAAGCTTCGAGAGAGCAGGGATCACAGGAGAACAGTATCTGACAGGACAGTGCGGATCATTGTTCACAAAGATGTTCGTAAACGACGACTACACTCAGACAGGACTCATATCCTCCGATATGCTCACCTATGAAGAATGTGACAAATATTTAGCATATGCTGCAAAGCTTGACATCACTCTGGAAACAGAAGTTAAGCCTCTTTAAAATATAAACCTCAAGGATAAAAAACACTCAACTACATAATACATACCAGCATATGAAAACGATGCCGCAGCGAAGAGCTGCGGCATTGTTTTTTGAATATGCAGGAAATACCGGATGCGGCATGGAGGTTGTGGTATGCTACGAGTGGTGGCTTCATTTTTTTACGAAAATGTGGTATATTTATATTCAAGCGAGCGGCTGTTCAAGGCCGGATGAAAGGAAGTACCATGAAAGATAAAAAATGCGAGCTGGATTATTTTTATATCGGTAAAAGCTACGGCGGAAACCAGCGCTGGATGAGAGACTGGTGGATGCACATAGGCGGCTGTGCGGCGCTCACCGTCTGCGACGTGCTGATATACTGCGCTTTGCATAGAGATAAGCCTGAGCTTTACCCCTACGATGTCGATGATATCACTAAAAAGGATTACAAGAGATTTGCCATGGCGATGAAGCTGTATCTTCAGCCGAGAAGAGGAGGCATAAAGGAGCTGCACACCTTCATGGAGGGGGCGGCCATCTATTTTGAGGATATAGAGGCGGAATACATAAAAATGAAATCCATTCCGGGAGAGGAAAGCTTCGAGACTGCCAGGGACAATATAAAGGCGCAGATCGATGCAGGTCTGCCGGCGGCATATCTGATGCTGAAGCACAAGGATAAGAAGTTCGATTTCTTCGAATGGCACTGGTTCGCAGTCAACGGATACGAGGAAAGGGAAGATGGCTTTTACATAAAAGCGGCTACATACGGAGCCGCCCACTGGCTGAACCTTCAGGAGCTTTGGGATACGGGCTTCGATGAAAAGGGCGGAGTGGTGCTTTTTGAAAATATATGATGAGCGGAGGTAAATATGAAAGCATTATTACTTAACGGCAGCCCGAGACAGGGCAATACGCATGCGGCTCTTGAGGCGCTGAAAAAGGGACTTGCGAATATCGACGGGCTTGAGATCGGTGAGATAGCCGCTACGGACGTGGACGTGGCGCCGTGTGTGGCATGCGACACATGCGGAGAAAGCGGCAGATGCATATTTGACGACGATACCAATGATGTGGTGGCAGCTGTGGAGGAGGCAGATATAGTCGTGTTTGCAACTCCTGTGTACTGGTGGGGCGTTTCGGCGCAGCTGAAGCTCATCATCGACAAGTTCTACAGCAGAGCTTCAAAGCTGGAGGAATGTACGAAAAAGGTGGGAGTGATCGCCATCGGCGAGGCGGAGCAGGATGATGCCCAGTACAGCCTGATTTCAATGCAGTTCCATTGTATCTGCAGGTATCTGGGCTGGGATGTTGCCTTCTGCAATACGTACACTGCAGGAGAGGCAGGAGAGCTGGCGAAGAACGCAGAGGCGATGGCAGAGCTGGAGGAGCTGTGGAAGACGCTGTAGGTTTTCGGGCACTCAAGAAACAAAAAGAAAACAACGGTGCAGCACACCATACGGTGCTGCACCGTTTCTTCTTATGCTGATGTCTCTGCCTGCGCCATGAAAAGCTGCAAGCCGTTGGAATTCCTAGCCTTGTGCCATATCGAAGGAAGGATTGATGGCATAGTAATTCTTGCTGTTGAGATTATCCTGAACGATCCTGAGGGTTTCCCCGAAACGCTGGAAATGGGAAATCTCACGCTGCCTCAGATACCTTATGGGCTCTATCACATCCGGGTCATCCACCATTCTCAGAATGTTGTCGTAGGTGGTCCGTGCCTTCTGTTCTGCAGACATATCCTCCATGAGGTCGGTTATGGGGTCGCCCTTTGATGCAAAGGCCAGGGCATCGAATGGAAGTCCCGCAGCCGCCTGAGGATAGATGCCTGCAGTATGGTCCACGAAATAAGTTTCGAAGCCGGCATCCTTGATCTGCTGAATCGTCATATTGCGGGTCAGCTGATGAACTATGGCGCTGACCATCTCAAGGTGGGCCAGCTCCTCCGTGGCTATATCCGTCAGAGTGGCAGCAGCCTCCCTGTAAGGCATGGCGTATCTCTGGGTGAGATACCTCTGGGACGCACCCAGCTCACCGTCAGGCCCTCCTATCTGGGTGATGATGAACTTTGCGATGGCAGGGTTGGGATTCTTGATATTTACAGGGTATTCCAGTCTCTTTTCATATATCCACATATTAATACTCTCCTTCCCATGGCCATGGCTCGTTTATCCAGGACCATTTGTCTTCCTCGGTGTTGACGCCGTCATAGGTCAAAGGACCGTAACGCTCTTCATACCGTTTCCTCACCTCGGCATATTTCCTCTGAAGCCTTGCGTAAAGCTCCAGAGCTTCCTCGCAGTCGGGGTGTGTGTTGAGAAAAAGAGCGAGATCAGTTATAGAAAAGCCCAGCTCCTGGACTCTTAAAAGCGCTTCGGCTCTGCCTTCGTTTCCGCATCTGCGGCAGCCCTTATTCTGTCTTTCATTCATCATCGCAAACAGCCTCCTTTCCCGCCTCCGCAGCCTGCATATCCGAATCCCGTGCCCTTTCCGTTAAAGGAAAGCTTCAGGCTCGGAAAAACAGTTCCGCAGGAAAGCCCTGTATCCGGAGGGTAAGGCCTCTCCCATGGCTGCATCGGAACGTATGCCATGGCGAGGCTTGGGCTCTCCGGCCGGCGTCGCTGAAAATCGCCGCTGTCTGCATCATCTGTGATGTCAGAAGACCTGCGCCTGTTTCTGTCGTCGGTACAGCCGCAGCTGTTCATATATATCGACATGCCCGTATCGGGCGTATTGTTGTGATCCAAATCAAAAAACTCCTTTCACATCGGTATACTTCATGATATGAAAGGAGTCTATCTTTTGTTCTGGGTGTGAGCCTTCAGGCGTCATATGCAAAGGGCAATGGTATTCAGCTTGCGCAGAGGCAATCGTTTAGACGACCGCCTTTTTCATCGCTCATGTATGGGCAATGGTGATGCGCCGCCTTTGCGTCAATAATAATGCGACGACTTGATCTTTTTTCTTACTTTGAAAAAATGTATGAGACCTATTAACAGGATCAGCGGAGATACGGACATCATCACTATGCCTATATGTACTATGGCAGGATTATCGATGAACTCAAACATACCGACGCCTGCCGCAAACATCGCCAGTGCAGTACGTACATACGCCAGAAGCGACTGGGAGTTTGTGAGCATGGTGCGCTCAAAGGCCAGATCGGTTCGGTTTTGAGCCATATCTGTACGCTGATGGGCCATATCTGTGCGCTGCTGCGCCATCTTATTCTGCTCCAAAGCCAGCTTTTTCTCCATTTCACTGTTCATGGCGATCCCTCCTTGATATAAATTATATCATTTTCCTAAGATATAATCCATATAACATGTAAGCGGA
>CAUDEQ010000082.1 GCA_958448635.1 uncultured Bacillota bacterium
AGAAATCTAAATTGCACAGCATATATGAAGTGATTCGATGTATTACATTTAGAATTGCTTGATGACGCAGCGCAGCAGAAGCAATATATGTATGAAAAAGCCCCGGTTTACGAAACATCATGCGATAAGCTGCTTATCGATAAATATTCTCAATAACAACCATTGATTTGCTCAATGGAATGTGTTATTCTTTACGAGGTTAGTTAAAACTAACCAAAGCAAAAGGAGGATATTAAGAACAAGGAGAATATCAAGAGGAGGTTATCATGGAGAGGATAAATGTTATTTACTGGTCACAGACCGGAAACACGCAGGCGATGGCGGAGGCCATCGGAAGGGGAATCACATCAGCAGGAAAAGAGGCTTCAGTAGCCTTTGTCAGCGAGCTGTACCTGGAGGAGCTGAAGCGGGCAAATGTATTTGCTCTAGGCTGCCCTTCTATGGGAGCAGAGGTGTTGGAGGAGGCGGAGATGGAGCCATTTGTATGTCAGGTGGAGAAGTTCGCCGCCGGAAAAACCATCGCTCTCTTCGGCTCATACGGATGGGGTGACGGCGAATGGATGCGCGACTGGGTGGATAGAATGGAAGCCTGCGGTGCGACAGTGTTAAACGGAGAAGGCTTGATGTGTCATGAAACTCCTGATGCAGACGGACTTTCCGAATGTGAAGCCCTTGGAAGACAGCTGGCATCGCTGTAGCAGCTTACGGATACGGATATGATGAATCGTATACTTGAGGCTGAGCTTATCTCCAACTGCGCACCTACGTTGGCAGGCATGAAAACCGCCAACCTATTCAGCTTTTTCTATCAAAGCCGAAGTGAGGTTGAACAGGGGTTGAAGGAACTGAACGAAAAATTAAATGCCAGAGGAGCATACGTTGAGGCGCTGCTCTGGCGTGACGCATCCGTTTTGATTTACGTGTATAGGCCGAAGCATTTACAGGTGGAGCTGCGAAATCAGGAGACGATGGAGCTTCTTGAAAAATACGGATACTGCGATCCGGAGGTGGAGCAGTGCATATGTCAACTTAAAAGAAGGCTCTGTGACTATGACTGCTTTCCGCATGAAATAGGAATCTTCCTGGGATATCCCCTGGATGATGTAAAGGGCTTTATCGAAAACAAGGGCAGGAACTGTAAAAGCTGCGGCATATGGAAGGTGTACTGCAACGCAGGGGAAAAGCAAAAGCTGTTTCAGAAATTCAGAAGATGTACAGATGTATATATGAAGGTGTTTGGTGAAGGAAGAGAGCTTTTGAAAATGACGGTTTTGACTTAAAAACGAATGTGCCCATATATTACGAATATGTGGGCACACTCTACGGTTAGACATTCACTACAGTACGATATTGGCAGAAGCATATTATAACGACGAAAATGGCTGAATAAGAGATGAAGAAAAAGATACCGGATGAGCATGTGCATTATTTAAAAAACGATGTACATAGAGAAATGATAGTACAAAAGCTGCATGAAAAGGGCTGCAGGATCACGAAACAGAGACAGATACTCCTGGATATCATACTCGAGGAGGACTGCACCAGCTGCAAGGAAATGTATTACAGGGCAAACGCAGTCGATTCCTCCATAGGGATGGCAACCGTATATCGCATGGTCAGAGTGCTGGAGGAGATCGGAGTATTCAGCAGGAATAATCTGTACAAGATATCCTGCTGCACGGAGTGCAATAAAGAAAATTCCTGCGTGATAGAATTCGAAGACAACACATACTGCCGTCTGTCGGCAGCTGCATGGCGTGAAGTGATATCTCAAGGCCTGAAGGTATGCGGATACGGAGCAGGGAAAAGAATAATCGGTGTCGAAGTGGAGCAATGCACCGGGGAATGCCGCAAATGAGAAAAAATCTCAACAAACACGAAAGAGATAGAAACCATGAGACATAAGTCTTATAATAAATCAAAAACAAAGGAGATGTAGTATATGTTGGATAACATAAAAAAGATTGACGCAAAAAACACAGGAATATTTGCTGCAGGTGTTTTGTTTGGGACAGCCGGGATAAAGCTGTTGTCCAGCAAGGATGCAAAGAAGGTATATACTCATTGTACTGCAGCGGTGCTTCGCGCGAAGGAGTGCATAATGAAGACGGTAACAAACGTTCAGGAAAATGCGGAAGATATCTATGCAGAGGCTCAGCAGATAAACGAAGACAGAGCTGAAAAGGAAAATGAATCCGTAATAGACGAAGAGGCGGAAAAGGAAAAATAAAAGGCATTGACCTGTTGGGGATAAATGCAACACCTGTGGGACACTACAGGTGTTTTCGTTAATTATGGAAGGAAAGTATTATCGATGAAGTTCAGGATAGAGCATGAAATAAGAGGACGTATGAGAATAAATATCTGCCGTAAGGCCATGACCTTCAAAGAGGCAGATATTATGCAGTATTATTTGGAAAGCCGGCAATGTGTGGCTTCCGTAAAGGTGTATGAAAGAACCTGCAATGTGGCCATCGTATATACAGGTGAAAGAGAGCAGCTGATAGAGCTGCTGCGGGATTTTACATATGAGGCCGTTTCGGTGCCGGATCATGTCTGGCAGAACTCCGGAAGAGAGGTCAGCCGTGAATATTGGGATAAGCTGATTTGCAGAATCGTAATGTATGCCGGAAGGAAATGCTTCCTGCCGGTATCCGTAAGGCAGATCATCATCATGGCAAAAGCGGCAAAATACATATGGAAAGGATTGCGCACGTTGGCTCGCGGTAAAATAGAGGTTCCGGTGCTGGATGCCACGGCCATCGCTGTTTCCGGATTCCGCGGAGATTTCAAGACGGCAGGCTCCGTAATGTTCCTCCTTGGAATAGGAGAAATACTGGAGGAGTGGACACATAAAAAATCAGTGGATGATCTGGCAAGAAGCATGTCATTGAACGTCAGCAAGGTATGGCTGCTTGACGGCGGCACGGAGGTTTTGACGGACTGCGTGAAGGTAAAGGAAGACGATGTGGTAGTCGTTCATATGGGAAATGTAATACCATTTGACGGAGTAGTAGTGGAAGGAGCAGGCGCGGTAAATCAGGCGTCGTTCACAGGAGAAGCTCTGGCAGTTGCAAAGGAAGCAGGCGGATACGTATATGCAGGAACTGTGCTGGAGGAGGGTGAGCTGAGAATACAGGTTAAGGAGACTGCAGGCTCCAACAAATACGAGAAGATCGTATCCATGATCGAGGAAACGGAGAAACTAAAATCAACAATGGAAGGAGAGGCAGCTCATCTGGCAGACAGGCTGGTGCCATACACATTACTGGGTACGGCGCTGGTATATGCTCTTACGAGAAATGCCACACGGGCGCTTTCTGTTCTGATGGTTGATTTTTCCTGTGCGTTGAAGCTGGCCATGCCTATAGCTGTATTGTCTGCCATCAGAGAAGCGAGCGGACATAAGATTACCGTCAAGGGAGGAAGATTTCTGGAGCAGGTAAAAGCGGCAGACACGATAGTTTTCGATAAAACAGGAACTCTGACCAACGCGACGCCAACTGTGGTGGAGGTGGTTCCCTTCACAGAGGAGGAACCCGACGAGCTGCTGAGAACAGCCGCATGCCTGGAGGAGCATTTCCCTCACTCCATGGCGAGGGCTGTGGTGAATGCGGCATTGAACAAGGGTCTGACTCATGAAGAAAAGCATTCGAAGGTGGAATACATAGTTGCACACGGTATTTCGTCAATGGTTGATGGCAAAAAGGTCGTGATCGGCAGCAGGCATTTTGTGTTCGAGGACGAAAAATGCAAAATACCTGAAGGAATGGAAGAGAGATACGAGTCTCTGCATGAGGAGTATTCACACCTGTATCTGGCAGTGGAAGGCGTGCTTGCAGCGGCCATCAGTATTGAGGATCCGCTTCGCGCAGAGGCGGAAGAGGCGATAAAAGCTTTGAAGGAAGCAGGCTTTTCTAAGATCGTAATGATGACGGGAGACAGTGAAAAGACTGCACGCTCCATTGCAGCCAGGGTAGGCGTCGATGAATACTATGCAGAGGTGCTTCCGGAGGAAAAGGCCGGATACATCGAAGAGCAGAAGGCTGGCGGAAGAACTGTCATCATGGTTGGCGATGGAATAAACGATTCACCGGCATTATCGGCGGCAGACGTGGGGATCGCCATAAACGACGGTGCACAGATAGCCAGAGAGATCGCAGATATTACGATAGATGCGGGAAGTCTGAATGAGCTGGTGACGCTTAAGCGGATAAGCAACGGGCTGGCAAAGAGGGTGAAGAGCAACTACCGAAACGTGGTGGGTATCAATTCGGCATTGATACTGCTGGGCGTATTCGGTGTGATACAGCCAACGGTTTCAGCCTTTGTACATAATGCCTCAACACTGGCCATCAGCTTGAACAGCATGAAGAATTTACTGGACTGATTATTAATATACGGAAAGGAGAGAATGCGATATGAAGCAGCACAGGTTCTGGGCATATGCCATGGTGGCCTGCATGGCGATGTTGTTCTATACGGGAAAAAAGCATAAGTGATTAAGTATGCTTTGTTGATTGGTTGACTTTATTGATTCTATTATATGGTTCATATCGCTCAGCAATGTATAAATATATCTAATATTTTGCATTGACGTTGCATTAAAGCAAGTGATAACATATATATGCAATTGAATCACTTCCATGTTCTGTGATTATCACAGCTAAGAGGAGACCTGCATGAGAAGAAAATCAGCCACGGGAAAAAGGCAGCATGATGATAAGCTAAAAGATATGTCAGATAATACGGACTGCATTTTTATGCAGTCCGTTTTCTTACGGAGGGAACATCGACTAAGGAAATACAGCTGAGTATCAGTTCGTCCGCTGCTGAAAAAACCTGCGTAATTAGTTTTATCAATGGAGGAAAGCATGAAGCAGATGATACTGGCGTGCAGCTCTCTTACAGAGTTCATAGAGGCGGCACAGGAAAAAATGAACACAGCTCACCCTGTGTGGTATCTGGACAAGAAATACCACATGAGCCCTAAAATGATGCGTAAAAAGGTAATCGCAGCGCTCGAAGAAATTCCGGAGGAATACGATACGATTCTTGTTGCCATGGGATATTGCGGAGGCTCGTGGGAGAAGATCGACACAGCGCGCCGCATCGTTGTGCCGAGGATAGATGACTGCATTTCACTACTGATGACTTTAGACGATGAGTATCATGTGAATCGCAAAACGCCCGGGCACATCTACGTCAAGGAGGAGAATCCCCGGGAGATTTCCATAAAGAACATATATGAACACTATACTGCAAAAATGGAAAAGGAAACAGCGCTGCAGATAATGGAATCATGGAAGAGGACATATGAAGGAATAGATATCATCGATACAGGGCTGTATGACTGTTATGATGAATCGTATCTGGCAGAGGTAAAGAAGGATGCCGACTGGCTTGAGGCAGAGGTCAAATACGTGCCCGGCGGCACACATCTTATTGAAAAACTGGTGTCAGGTCGATGGGATGAACAGTTTGCAATAATCGAGCCGGGCGAAGCTGTAGGAAGGGAGAATTACTTCGGTTAACAGCAGCCTTGAGAAGGTGAATGGTATCATTCGGAAAACAGAGAAATAAAAGCAATAATGACATAGCAGCATAAGTTTTACTTAAGAATAAAACGATATATAAAAGGCGTCTGATATACGGATATCCGGGTATCAGACGCCTTTTGCAGCTTTTAAGCTGCTGCCTTTCCCTGAGGTCGGCATGTGTGCGAACCAAGATTTGACTTTATCGTGTAATTTCGCATAAGACAGCTGTTATAGGACACATATTAAAGGGGGAGATTTCTTGTTTTTAGCACTCCAAAAATCTTTACAGTGTATTTTTCAGGTGCTATACTGAAATCATATTATCAAGTATTATTATTCAAGAAGGATATCATGAAAGACAAGAGATTCAAGAGTAAGCTCATATGTGTCCTGATACTTGTTGCAATGGCGCTGGTGATTTCCGGATGCTCGTCATCAGACAGCGAAGAGATCGCTGCAGTGGATTACAGTCAGTCGGCTCACTGGCTCAATGTTCCTGAGGAGAACGATAAGCCTGTGGACGTATTCTACCTGTATCCCACCGCATGGGCGAAGGAAAACGAGGACGACCCTAATATATGTGAAATCGATAATGAGTCCATGCTGGCAGGAGCAAAGAAAATATACAGCACTCAGGCCACCGCTTTTGAAACGACAGCTAATATCTATGCGCCTTATTATCGACAGGCCGATGCACCTTATCTGCTTGCCATGGAGCCTGAGGATCATATGGCAATTTTGGACGATATCCCTAAGACGGACGTTTTCGCAGCCCTTGACTACTATTTCGAGAACTATAATGAAGGCCGCCCGTTTATCCTGGCAGGCCACTCCCAGGGCTCCAATGTGCTGCTCTTCGTTCTTTCAGAATACATGGAGGAGCATCCTGAGCTGTATGAGCGAATGGTGGCAGCCTACGTCATAGGCTTCTCGGTTACAGAGGAATTTATGGAGGAAAATCCTCACCTGAAATTCGCTCAGGAAGCGGGCGATACCGGCGTTATCATTTCATATAATACGGAAGCTCCAGGCATGACCATCGAAAACCCTGTAGTATGGGAAGGCGCTCTTTCCATAAACCCTATATCATGGACCACCGATGAGACTACGGCAGAGGCATCACAGAGCCTGGGCTCATATATCGACGGTCAGAAGGTGGAGCACTTTGCAGATGCCACCATCGATAAGGAAAGGAATACCCTCATATGCTCCACTGCAGATCCCGACGAGTTCTATACCGGCAACCCTGTATTCCCTAGAGGACTTTATCACGGACGCGACTACGACTTCTACTACTATGATATCCGCGCCAATGCAGAGCTGCGAGTTAAGAATTTCCTGGAAAATATGCAGTAGATCGAAATATGCAGCCATTAGAAAACCGGAGATGTCAAAATCTCCGGTTTTTATTATTTAAGCTTCGAGCATCCATACATTGAGAGCCTTTTTCCACGGCTCGGCCTTCAGCCTTCCAGCTCTTCCAGGTATTTTGCGGCCTCTTCGATATCCTCCTCAGCAAAGATCTTAAAGCCTGCATTTCTAAGATATTCAACGGCAAGCCCTTGGCCAGGTATCTTGGTATCGGTAAAGGTTCCGTCGTAAATGAACTTGCTGCCGCAGGAAGGGCTATCCTGCTTCATCATGCAAAAGGCAACGTCGTTTTCCTTTGCAAGTCTCAGCGCCTCCTCGGCTCCGGCAGTATACTCTGCAGTAACGTCAGGCCCTGTGCAGGCGATGACCTTATCACCTACCCGCTGTGAATCCGGGCGCGGAGTCGGAAGTCCACCGAAAACTTCAGGGCAGATCGGTATGAGCCTTCCCTCCTCCTTCCACTTGAGGAAAATCGGATTTTTTTCGGACACATCTCCCGCATCATAACGAACAATCCTTCCTCCGTACAGACATTCGCTCACAAGTATTTTCTTCATCTACGAATCTCCTTTCCTATGCATCAAGGAACAAGGCCGGCCGAGCCGATGATGACTGAATGGTGGATCTTGTCGATGCTTCACCATATCGTCTTGTCGATATTTTAAGCACAATCATATAGTATGATTATATTATACCTATATTTTCTGAATTGTACAATAAATTCCTCGTATACATATTATGTATATCTTTTCAAGTGCCTTCAGCTCTGCCCGGCGC
>CAUDEQ010000083.1 GCA_958448635.1 uncultured Bacillota bacterium
CCCATATTGATGCCTGCCACATGCGCCAGCAGCGACGGCGAAGCCGTGTTAAGCTCCACGCCCACTCTGTTCACACAGTCCTCCACCACGTTGTCAAGTGCGTTTTCCAGCAGCGTCTGATTGATATCGTGCTGATACTGGCCCACGCCTATGCTTTTGGTCGGTATCTTCACCAGCTCCGCCAGCGGGTCCTGAAGACGTCTGCCCAGCGACATGGCTCCTCTCACTGTAACGTCAAGATCGGGATACTCCTCCGTAGCCAGCTTTGACGCCGAGTATACGGATGCACCTGCTTCGTTTACGATGGTGTAGCTGATGTCTGAGCCCGTCTTCTTTATGAAGTCCGCCACCACCTTCTCCGTTTCTCTTGACGCAGTGCCGTTGCCTATGACGATGATGTTTATCCTGAACTTGTCCACCAGCTTCTTCAGGACGGCTTCCGTTTTCTCTATTTCGTTTCTCGGCTCCGTAGGGTACACCGTGGTGTATGCCATCAGCTTTCCTGTTTCGTTGATGACAGCCACCTTGCAGCCCGTCCTGTAGCCGGGGTCTATGCTGATTATGCGTGCGCCCTTGACAGGAGGCACCATCAGCAGCTTTTCGGTGTTCTTCGCAAAGACCTTTACTGCCTCTGCCTCAGCCCTCTCCGTCAGCATGTTTCTCATTTCACGCTCGATGGACGGCGCCATGAGCCTCTTATATGCATCTGCCACGGTCTCTCTGATGAGCCCCGCAAAGACGGAGCTTTCGTTGGTCATCACCGATGATAAGATGAGGGCTTCCATCTTTTCAGCATCCGTCATCACCTTGACCTTGAGCTTCTTCGCCTTTTCTCCCCTGTTTATGGCCAGCACTCTGTGATTGGGAATCCTGGATATTCCCTCGCTGTGGTCGTAGTACATTTCATATACCGTCTTTTCTTCAGGATCGGCAGCCTCTGTATTGATGACGCCGCTTGCTGCAGTTTTCTCTCTGACTGCCGCAGTGATCTCAGGATCTTCCGAAATGATCTCAGCGATGATATCGCATGCACCTGCCAGAGCCTCTGCTTCATCAGCCACACCCAAATCCTCCGAGATGTAGCCCTTTGCATACTCCGAAGGCTCGCCGCTTTCCTCCTGCTGAGCCATGATAAGCTCCGCCAGAGGCGCCAGACCTTTTTCTCTGGCCTTTGACGCCCTCGTCGCCTTTTTCTTCTTGAAGGGTTTGTAAAGGTCCTCCACTCGCTGAAGAACCCGGGCTTCCTCTATCTGCTCCTTCAGCTCCTCCGTCAGCTTACCCTGCTCCTCTATGAGCCTGAGCACTTCCTCCTTGCGTTCCTGAAGGTTTCTCAGGTATGTGAGCCTCTCGTCCAGGTCTCGAAGCACCACGTCGGAAAGCCCGCCCGTCACTTCTTTTCTGTATCTGGCGATGAAGGGTATGGTGTTTCCTTCGTCTATAAGCGCCACCGTCTGCTCCACCTGAGTTTTCTTCAGCTGAAATTCAGCTGAAAGCATCTCGATTATGTTCATTTATGATATTACTCCTTCTGCTTAAGCTTCTCATTTATAAAGTAGTCAAGATCTCCGTCCATCACAGCCTGAACATTGCCCACCTCGGCATTTGTCCTGTGATCCTTGACCATGGTGTACGGATGGAAAACATAGGATCTTATCTGGCTGCCCCAGGTGATCTGGTTGTAGTCGCCCTTCAGCTCCTTTATGGATTCCTTCTCTTCTTTTTCCTTCAGCTCGATGAGCTTGGACATGAGCATCTTCATGGCGTATTCCCTGTTCTGTATCTGGGAACGCTCATTCTGACATGTGACTACTATATGAGTCGGCAGATGGGTTATCCTCACCGCCGAATCCGTCATGTTGACGTGCTGACCTCCTGCTCCGCTGGCTCTGTATGTGTCTATCCTCAGATCCTCAGGATTGATTTCCACAGTGGTATCGTACTCTATCTCCGGGGTCACATCGAGCGATGCGAAGGAGGTGTGTCTTCTCCCCGACGAATCGAACGGCGATATCCTCACAAGTCTGTGGACGCCCTTTTCATTCTTGAGATATCCGTAGGCATAGTCGCCCTCCACAAGAAGTGTAGCACTCTTTATGCCTGCCTCCGTATCGTCGTTCATATCCATAAGTCTGGCCTTGAAGCCGCGCTTTTCACACCATCTGGTGTACATTCTGAAAATCATTTCGGCCCAGTCCATGGCCTCCGTGCCGCCGGAGCCTGCGTGAACTGAGATTATGGCGTTGTTCCTGTCGTATTTGCCGTCCAGCAGCGTCTTGAGCTTCAAGGCTTCCAGCTCACTGTTCAGCGTCTCCGCAGCTGCCAGAGCTTCCTCTGCCAGCAGCTCCGCCTCATCAACATCGCCGCCTGCCTCGGCCTCCTCTGCCATTTCCACCATAACCTCAAGGTCCTCCAGCTTCGACTTGAGGCCGTTGAATTCTCCCAATGTGTTTTCGAGAGATTTCTTTTCTTTCATTGTTTTTTGGGCATTTTCCTGGTCATCCCAGAAGCCTGCCACCGATATCTTTTCCTCTATTTTCGATAAGTCCTCTGCCAACCCGGCCGGGTCAAAGGGACTCACCTGCCTCGTTGAGCATTATGCGTAATGCCGGTAACTGACCTTTGATCTGATCGATCTGGATCATACAATCACTTCCTCTCGTAAGTTTATTATCAATAGCATCGTATATCGCCTATGCGTATTTTATATACCTTCTCCTACTGCTGTCCGTCAGCTGTGGCTCTTCCGCAGCAGTGCTTGTATTTCTTGCCGCTGCCGCATGGGCATGGGTCGTTTCTTCCCACCTTCGGCGCATCTCTTCTGACGGTTTCAGGCTTCTTTCGCTGTCTTTCGGGTATCTCCTGCTGCGGCGCCATATCTCCCGCTGCAACTGCCGGAGTATCGTCTGCAAACTCCTCCTTGCGGCCTTCTCCGCTTCCCATGACATCCTTTCTCTCCGTCGACGTCTGTATGGTTACGTTATAGCAGGCCTTGACGAAGTCCTCCTTGATGGAGCTTACCATCAGCTCGAACATATCGAAGCCCTCCTGAGCGTAAGCTCCGGCAGGGTCCTGACCGCCCAGACCTCTGAGGCCTATGCCGCTCTTCAGCTGATCCATGGCATCTATGTGATCCATCCACTTGTTGTCTATTACTCTGATGAGGATCATGCGCTCCACTTCTCTGAGTCTCTCCGCACCGATTTCCTCTTCCTTCTGCCGGTACAGCTCTTCGAATATCTCATTGAGCCTTTCCTTCAGGCTCTTTTCATCCATATCCGCCAGCTCTTCATCTGTAAAGGACACGTCTGTGAAATTAGGCGTTATCTTCCTGAGCCCCTTGTTGATGGTATCAAAGTCCCATTCCTCAGGGAATCTGGATGCCACCACCACAGGGTCAACAACCTCGTCTATCAGCTGTCCCGTCATGGAAATGACATCTTCTCTGAGGTCTTCTCCGAAGAGGACTCTCTTTCTCTCTCCGTAGATGATCTCTCGCTGCTTGTTCATGACATTATCGTACTGCAGCACGTATTTTCTGATGCTGAAGTTCTTTCCTTCAACCTTTTTCTGTGCGTTTTCTATCTGCTTGGTTATCATGCCGGCTTCTATGGCCTCGTCCTCCTCAACGCCCAGTCGCTGTACCATGGCCTGCATTCTATCGCCGCCGAAGAGCCTCATAAGGTCATCCTGCATGCTGAGACAGAACTGAGTCTGGCCCGGGTCTCCCTGTCTTCCGGAACGACCTCTCAGCTGGTTGTCTATACGTCTTGATTCGTGCCTTTCCGTACCTACGATGCAAAGGCCGCCCAGCTTTCTTACCGTCTCCTGCTCCTCACGCCGCTCCTCCTTGAATTTCTCGTGGAGCTGTCTGAACTCCTCACGGGCCTTCAGCAGCTCAGGCTCGTCGCTCTGTACGAAGCTGGTGGCAAAGGCTATGGCCTCGTCATCGTACCCCAGCTTTTCCATTTCCTTTCTTGCCTCGAATTCAGGATTTCCTCCCAGGATGATGTCGGTACCTCTACCTGCCATGTTGGTGGCGATGGTTATCGCTCCGAATCGTCCGGCTTCTGCGATGATCTGGGCTTCCTTCTCATGCTGCTTGGCGTTGAGTATGTTGTAGTTCTTTATGCCGCGCTTTCTCAGCGCATTGGCTATCAGCTCCGACTTCTCTATGGATGTGGTGCCTACGAGGACAGGCTGTCCCTTCATGTGGGCTGCCTCCACCATATCGACGATGGACTTGTACTTGCCTCTCTCGGTGGCGTACACGGCGTCCTGAAGGTCGTTTCTCATCACAGGCTTGTTGGTAGGTATCACAACTACGTCCATGTTGTAGATGTCTCTGAATTCGCTTTCCTCCGTCTTAGCGGTACCTGTCATACCTGCCAGCTTCTGGTACATTCTGAAGTAGTTCTGCAGTGTGATGGTGGCCAGCGTCTTGGATTCCGAGCGCACCAGAACGTTTTCCTTTGCCTCGATGGCCTGATGAAGTCCGTCGCTGTAGCGTCTTCCGAACATGAGACGGCCTGTGAATTCATCTACGATGACAACCTCTCCGTCTCTTATGATGTAGTCCACGTCACGCTTCATCATGTTTCTTGCCTTGAGAGCCTGAAGCACGTGGTGGTTGATTTCCATGTTTTCAGGGTCGGAGAAGTTTTCCACTCCGAAGTACTGCTCGCATTTTTCCACACCGAGATCAGTGAGAGCTATCTGCTTTTCCTTCTCCTCTATGGTGAAGTCTGCGTCCTCTCCCTCCCTCAGAGTTCTTACGAAGCCGTCGGCCTTCTTGTACATATCCGTTGACTTCTCGCCTCTTCCTGAAATGATCAGCGGTGTTCTGGCTTCGTCGATGAGGATGGAGTCCACCTCGTCTATGATGGCGTAATTCAGCTCACGCTGCATCATCGCTTCCTTATATACCACCATATTGTCTCTCAGGTAGTCGAAGCCGTATTCATTGTTGGTGCCGTATGTTATGTCTGCCTGATAGGCGGCTCGCCTTTCCTCCTCTGATATGCCGTGTATGACGCATCCCACCGTGAGTCCCAGGAAGGTGTAGAGCTTTCCCATCCATTCCATATCTCTCTTGGCCAGGTAATCGTTTACCGTGACAACGTGGACGCCCTTTCCTTCCAACGCATTGAGGTATGCCGGCAGCGTAGCCACCAGTGTTTTACCTTCACCTGTCTTCATCTCGGAGATCCTTCCCTGATGAAGTACTATACCTCCTATAACCTGCACGTAGAAATGCTTCATGCCCAGGCTTCGCCATGCAGCCTCACGGCATACTGCAAAGGCCTCGGGCAGTATGTCGTCCAGAGTCTCTCCCTGTCCCAGGCGATCCTTGAACTCCTGAGTCTTTTCCCTCAGCTGAGCATCTGTGAGAGCCTGCATTTCTTCATCGTATGTCATTACCTTATCTGCAATTTTGGAGACCTTCTTGACTTCTTTCTCGTTGAGATCTCCGAATATTTTTTCCATTAAGCCCATGTGTCTTTCCCCTTCCTGTTATTTTCCTTATTGTTGTTTCCCTTATCGTTTTTATCCTTGACCGTAAGGTTTATCTCTATGGCCTTCCTGTCATCGGCCTTTGTTACACGCACCTTCAGAAGCTTGCCGTCTATGACGGTTTCAAACATGTCGTTCTTCTTAGGCATCTTGTCCATTTCCAGCACTACCCAACCGTTGACGGTGACCACGTCCAGCTCTTCATCTATATCGAAATAGTCGAACACCTTTGATATGTTGGCGCTTCCCTTTACCCTGAAGCTTCCGTTCTGCAGAGGCATGATGTCCTTCGATATCACCACGTCGTGCTCGTCGAAGATTTCTCCCACCAGCTCCTCGATGATATCCTCCATCGTTACAAGTCCCTCGGTGCCGCCGTATTCATCTATTACTATTGCCATGTGAGTCTTCACCTGCTGCATCTTCTTCAGCAGGTCGGATATTTTTATCGCAGTGCTTACAAATACCACAGGCGAAACGTAGTCAACGATGTTCTTTCCCGTGCCTACGATATAGTTATGAAAGTCCTTCTGATTTATTACGCCTATTATCTTGTCTATATCCTCTTCATATACAGGCAGTCTGGAAAATCCCGTCTTCTTGAATATCTCAGCCAGCTCTTCCTTCGGGCAGTCAGTCTCGATGGCCTCCATCTCAGGTCTCGGCGTCATCACGTCCTCCGCAGTCAGCTCATAAAACTCGATGGCGTTCTGTATAAGCTCGCTGTGCCTCTTCTCGATGCCGCCGCCTTCTTCCGCCTCTTCCACCATGGTGAGAATCTCGTCTCCTGTTATGGCTTCGTTGTCGTTCAGCTTGAACACCTTCGCTATGAACTTCTTCCACATGGTGAATATGAAGTTCACCGGAGTCAGAAGCGTCATGAAAAATTTCAGCGCCGGCGCTGAAAACTTGGAGAAATTTTCAGGAACCTCCTTGGCTATATTCTTGGGAGTTATCTCTCCGAATACCAGTACGATTATCGTTATGACCACCGTTGCCAGCGTGGCTCCGTATGGACCGAACAGATCTATGAACAGCACTGTGGCCACGGATGTCATGGTGATGTTGACGATATTGTTTCCCACCAGTATCGTTGTCAGCAGCTTATCGTATTTCTCCGACAGCTTCAGTACAGTCTCCGCTTTTTTATCGCCGGAATATGCCATGTTCTTCAGCCTTATCTTGTTGACAGATGTAAAGGCCGTCTCCGTGGCAGAAAAATATGCCGACAGCAATACCAGTATAAATATGGCGACTATATAGCCTATAATGTCGCTGCTCATCTCCATGTCCCTCCTTAATGGACATAATTATTGCAAGATATCATAATTAAATAGTATAACCTATTTCCAGTTAAAAGAAAATATAAAAAGATGCATATAAACGTTTCATATGCAAAAAAACTTGAGGACCCGGGTGGTGACCGGGTCCTCAAGCTTACTTATTTAGTTCGGAAGATCATAAGCTTCCATATATCTGAGAGCGACATGCGCTGCTCATTCAAATTATATCATTGACAAATACTTATGTATTTTATTCGTTTCAGACCGTTATATCGATTAAGCCTCCATAGCCTTTTCAGCAGCGGCCTTATCAGCAGCTCTTGCTTCCAGAACAGCCTGATATTCCTCTTCTGTCATTT
>CAUDEQ010000084.1 GCA_958448635.1 uncultured Bacillota bacterium
GATTGGCTGATTTAACTGAGCTCGTAGTGGTTGAATATTCTGGGCTCTAACAAGGATGATACATATGACTATAGCATGGGCTTACTGCCGTTTCAGCAGCGATCACCAACGAGAGGAGTCTATAGATGCTCAAATAAGGGCTATACAGGCTTACTGTGAGCGCGAAGGCATTTTGCTGGATAAAATATACCGTGATGAAGCAAAGTCAGCCACAACTGACGACAGGCCGTCATTTCAGCAAATGTTTAAAGACATAAAGGAGCATCCATGTGATATCGTGATAGTTCACAAGTTGGATCGCTTCTCCCGAGATCGCTATGACAGTGCGTTTTACAAGCGCAAATTAAAGGAGCGAGGGATACGCCTTATCTCTGTCCTCGAAAACATCGACGGGAGCCCGGAGAGCATTATTCTCGAGTCGGTGCTTGAGGGCATGAGCGAATACTATTCCCGGAATCTGGCCAGAGAGGTTCAGAAGGGAAAAATGGAGACAGCCTATCAATGCAAGCATAATGGAGGCGTGCCTCCGCTTGGCTACGATGTAGACCGTAACGGAAATTACCACGTCAACCCCATTGAAGCAGCTTGGGTAACTAAAATATTTGAGATGAAGGCATCCGGCAAGAGCTATAGAGCCATAGCCGATCACATGAACGAGATAGGCGCCAAAAGCAAAATGGGAAAGCCTTTTACAAAACATAGCTTCCATGATCTATTGAAAAATGAAAAATACAAGGGCGTATATACCTATAACAGAGCCGAATCAAAGATTGCCGGAAAAAGAAATAATCACAGAAATAAAGCAGATAGCGAAATACTGCGAATCGATGGCGGTATACCGCAGCTGATAAGCGATGATCTATGGAATGAGGTGAACGGTGTAATGCAAAATAGAAGAATGAATGCTGGTCGTAAAGCAAAGCGAGTGTACTTATTATCCGGCATAATTTACTGTGGCGAATGCGGAAGCCCCATGTCCGGGAATGCAAGAAGGGCTGGTAGGAACAAAACCGAATATATAACATATGACTGCAATCGTCGTCGCAGAGAGAAAACTTGCATGGCTAAAGCCATAAATAAAAAATACATAGAGGATATTGTTGTGCAATACCTTCAGGAGGAATTTTTTACTGATGAAAATGTATCGGAATTAGCTGATCGCCTGATGGATTTTCAGAAAAACAGGAAAAGCGAAACAGAACCGGAACGCCAAGCACTAAAAAGAGAACTAACCGACAAAGAAAAAGAACTGAGCAATATCGTAGAATCAATTAAAAAAGGTGGCTACAAAGAGTGGATGGGCTCAGTCGGAGATCAGCTTGACGAAAGAATTAAGTATATTAAAGGCAAGCTGGAATATCTTGACGGTCTTCAGGACCAGAAAACATTATCAAAGCAAGAGATTGTATCCTATATAATTAAGGACAAAGATCTTAACCGAAAAACACCAGATGACCTAAAGCATATAGTACAAACCTACGTGGAAAAAGTAGTAATTTTCGAGGATAAGATAGAAATACATCTTATAATAAATAAAAACAATCCGGGCAGCAAATGCCACCCAGATTGTGGATACGATGGTGGAGATGATGGGAATCGAACCCATGTCCGAAAGCATTTTCACCGGAACTTCTCCGAGCGCAGCTTTTGTTTTAAAAATTCGCTTCCTTCAACGCCCAAAAGCAGGCTTTGAAGTCGGCTATCCCGTTAGTCCCTTACGGTGCCGGGCGTTCCCGCAAGGTTTTCCTGCATGATCGTCGCATTACATCTGACCTGCAGGTGAGTCAGAGAATGCGCGCGGGGCTGAACTTATGCAGCCAGTGCGAAATTGTTTGTTCTTTTTGCGTTTATATTTAACGTGTCCCTTTTAACGCAGACTGGACAAACTGCGGCTCGCTTATCCGGTTTCCACACCCCCGTCGAAACCAGTGCACCCCCATATTAATCAACAGTATCTCTGCCGGTCTTGGCCTCGTATTCGTCCTTTGCCAGCTGGATCTGCTTTTCAAGCTCATCTATCTGCTCATGGCAGCGCTTTATCCTTTCACAGAGAGCGATGACCTTTTCGTCAGACACCTTTCCATCTTCGTAAAGGCCGTAATAGTATTCGCCGATTTCCTTCATGGCAAGACCCATATCCTGCTTGGATGAATTGATCCTGCTCTTCAGCTTTCCGACCTCCATCATTTCACCGGCCTTGTTTCCGGCCATGGTTGCCGCGCTGGTGGCTGCCTTGCTTATCTTATCAAATATTCCAGACATTTCGCTCCTCCGTTCTTCTACTTTCTCATCGCCTGCTGCATCCTTCTGTCCGCATCACGCTTGGCGATGTCGTGACGCTTGTCGTATTCCTTCTTTCCTCGTGCCACGGCGATTTCCACCTTGGCTCTTCCTCTGTCATTAATGTACATCCTGAGAGGCACCAAAGTCAAGCCCTTTAACGTCGTATATCCTATAAGCTTTCTTATTTCCCGCTTGTGCAGCAGCAGCTTCTTGGGTCTCAGAGGATCCGTGTTGAATCTGTTGCCCTGCTCGTAAGGACTGATGTTCATACCGTAAAGGATGATTTCCTCATTTTCGATTTTGGCATAGCTTTCCTTGATACTGACCTTGCCCTGCCTCACCGACTTTATCTCGGTTCCTGTCAGGACGATGCCGGCCTCGTACGTCTCTTCTATAAAATAATCATGCCTTACTTTTTTGTTGTTCGCTACAAGTTTCATGTTACCGGCTGCCTTTCCTCCTCGATGTCAGCCCAGCTTCCATTTTAAACTCACTTTGCCGACACAATCTTCGATCTTCAATACTCCTATGGCTTCATTTCTGCTGTCCATGGATGACTTCCTGTTGTCGCTTAGTACAAACAGCTCATCATGCCCCAGCTTTATCCTGTTCATATCATCCATATGAACAGGCTCCTTCATGTATTCCTCGTATGGCCTGCCATTCAGATAAAAAACGTTATCCCTGATTTCCACGGTGTCACCCGGCGCACCGGCAACTCTTCTGACAATGATTCTGCCTTCGCCGTCTTCACCGTAGACATAGCTTCTCACCGCTATCAGCTCTCCCACATCCGGCACACTTCCGTCACCGGTATATGCAAGCCTGTTTATCAGCACGCTGCTGCCGTCTGTAAGCGACGGCTCCATTCCCGTTCCTCTGACGGTCATCACCGTGAATACCGATGTCACCGCCAGTGCCGCTGCAACTCCCAGCACAGCTGCCAGCACGTATATAACGGCTCTCCTGCACACATTACCACCCCTCTCAGATGTATTATGCACAAAATCCGCCGTAATAAAACGTACTCATATATTCATACTTTAAAGCATTCCGAATTCGCTGAATGGGTACAGACGTATGAAAGCCTTGCCCAGTATGGCTTCCTCGCTGACAGTGCCCACGGACACATCTCTGCTGTCCAGGCTGACGCTCCTGTTGTCACCCATGACGAAAACACCGTTTTCCGGCACAGTCATATCCGTGATCTCACCGCTGGTGTAGCCTTCCAACGTATACGGCTCCTCAAGCGGCAGACCGTTTCTGTAAACGACACCATCCGATATGGTGATCACATCGCCTTCCACTCCTATTACACGCTTTATAAGCAGCTTTTTACCTTCGCCGTCTTCTCTGTCGAGACCCGATTCAAACACGATTATATCTTCATACTCAGGATGATCCTTAGTTATGTACGCCAGCTTGTTGACAAACAGGTAATTGTTTTCATAGAGGGTGGGCTCCATGGAGCTTTCCTTGACTATGGTAGGCTTTATCACCAAAGTTATTGCCACGACTATTACAATCGCTATAAGGATATCCTTGATAAATTCTTTCATTCAGTAAACGCCTCCGATCACTTTACAGATCCAAACCCCGAAAACGGCCAGACCCGTATAAGCACATTTCCTTTTATCTCACGCATGTCAACAGGCCCCATATCCGGATTCCTGCTGTCCGTCAGCTCTTCTCTGTTATCGCACAGCAGAAACACCTCATCGTTCTTCAGCTTCACCTTCTTCATATCCTCAGGCGCACCCTCTATGCCGTTTTCCGTAATGTATTCCTCACCGTTGACCAGCACCTTTCCGTTCTTGATCTGAACAGTATCGCCGGGAACGGCAGCTACACGAGCTATTATATTATCCTCGGATACATCAGGTGCATATGTCTTTTCCATGATGACTATGGAATCTATTTCAGGCGGTTTTCTGTTGGGATTATACGATGACTTGCTGACCACCAGCACATCGCCGTCATCAATGGCAGGCGACATCGCCTTTCCTTCATTTACCTCCGGGGCTACCACCATGAACATTACAAATGCCAGTGCCATGGCGATGAGATAAGGGGCGTTGCTGCGTTTCCACTTTCTGTAATCTCTCTCTTTTCTCTGCATCATATTATCCTTTCACGATTTCCTCAGAGACAAGCAGCCTTTTCGCTCTTGCAAAATCTGCAGGCAACGGCGCTTCTATCACCTTCCCCTCCAGAGCGGAAAGCTCCGGCGGCATTCCGGTGAAGCTCAGCTTGTAAGCGTGCAAAAGCTGAGTAGTTATACCGTGCTTTTTCAACATACCGTTGATATCCACATTTCCGTATTTTAAATCTCCCGCCAGCGGAAATCCCGCATTGGCTATGTGTACTCTTATCTGATGGGTCCTTCCCGTAAAGATTCTCACTTCCGCCAGAGAAAACCTTTTTCCGGCGACAACAGGCTTCACGTGTGTCACTGACTCCTTTCCATCTTCCGGCTGTCCGCCAGCTTCCATCCCTTCTGCCACCACGGATGAAATATTTTTCTCATGATTCTTTACGATCCTGTCCTCCAGCAGCAATTCACGATCCAGCCTCCCGCACACTATGGTGAGATAATATTTTTCCACGTGATTCCTCGTCCGCAGCAATGATGTGAGCGCTCTCAGAGCTGAAGCGTTTTTTCCGAAAATCACAAGCCCCGTGGTATTCCTGTCAAGCCTGTTGACAGGTGCAGGAACGAAGGTCCGTTCCCCTGAAGGCGTATATTCACCCTTCTCCTGAAGATATCCGCAGACCTGATTCACCAGCGTGTTCTTTTTCTCGTGGGCATCACCGTGGGTCAGCAAGCCTGAGGGCTTGTCGACCACCAGAATGTTTTCATCCTCGTATGCTATCTTAAACTGTCGTTTTGCCGTTTTCTTCCTGACGGGAGCAGTCAGTTCTGCCAGCTTTTCCTCAGTAATGTAAAGGGCAAGCTCGTCGCCCTCGCTGAGCATAGTGTCCTCCTTCGGCTTTTTGCCGTTGAGTCTGACGTCCTTTCGGATCATCTTGTATATTGTGCCCAGAGAAGCTCTTTTCATATATTTTTTCAAAAATCTGTCCAGCCGCTGATCAGCGTCGTTGGCTGTTAAGGTTATTTTTATCATAGCAATAATTATACAATAAATAACAGCGCAAGTACAATTGTATCTACAGTTTTGTGAAGAAAATTTCATTAAAAATAGATTCATATGATTTGAGAATGTCACTGAAATATGTTAAAGTATGTATGAATATGTCTCAGACATTCAAAAGGAGACCAGCTATGAAAAATCAAGTATGAATTTGTAAAATATTTAAATGTGCTGCGTGTCCTAAAAAAGACCGACTTTAATAAGCCTCCTGTAAAGTGGAGATTTGAAAAGTCTATGCAGTACAGGGTTAATCTAAATCAAAAGTAACATCATCGGTAAGCATCTTGTGAATGATGCGAACCAGTTTACCTGCACAATGTCCAAGAGCATTGTAATGGCTGCGACCTTCATCACGCTTCTTGTCATAGTAGGCTTTGAAGGTGGCGTTGTTCTTAACAACGTTATGAGCTGCATTCATAAGTGCATAACGAAAGGCTCTGGAGCCTCGTTTGGACATTCGTGTCCGCTTTGCCTGGAAGTTTCCCGACTGATAAACAGATGGATCCAGTCCGGCAAAAGCGAGAAGTTTTGAAGGAGAAGAGAAGCGCTTAATATCGCCGATCTCTCCAAGTATCATGCCCCCATTAACGGCACCGATGCCGGGAATGGTCATGATAACGGAATCAAGAGAAGTGATGATATCAGTGATTTCTTGTTCCGTACGTTTCAACTGGCTATCCAGAAGCTCGATTTGTTCAATGGATTGAGCGATCTGAATAGATAAAGATTTGTCGCCGCCTCCGACAGACTTCTGTGCGAGAACTCTCAGTTCTAAAGCAGTTTCCTTCTTAAAGTGACCGTGGGAATTAGTCTTAAGAAGGTGCGTTAGATGAGTCAAGTGCATGGAAGCCACGGCTTCAGGTGACGGAGCTTCCTTAAGAAGCGCATAGCAACCTTTGTGATGGATGCCGGACTTAAAGAAATACTGAAGTTCAGGGAAGACCTGATCCACGTATGAAGTCAGCTGTATCTTAAGACGAGTACGTTGCTTTACCATCTTAAGCCTGAACCTTCCGAGATTCTTGAGCTGAATAAGCCCGATATCTTGTAAGGTGACATATCGCAGATCATTCATCATCAAGGTTTTAGCAATGATGTAGGTATCAACCTTATCCGTCTTGGTTTTACGGATATTGTTCTTTCGTAAAACAGCAGTTTGGATAGGGTTGATGAGGCAAACCTTGTATCCTTTTGGAACAAGGAACATAAGAAGATTGTTGCCGTAGTGAGCCGTCGATTCAAGACCAATGACGATGCTGTCCTTATCAAAAGAAGAGAGTTTGGAAAGCAGCATGAAGAAGCCGTCACTGTCATTCGTAAATTTAAAAGGCTCGATGAGTACTTCACCATCAGAAGAAAGGGCTGAGGCAAAGTGGTTGAGTTTGGCGATATCAATGCCAACGTAAATCATAAAAATCCTCCTTTCCAGATCTGATACTGTGATATCCATAGGCGATTATCATCGTAATCTTGATTGAAATAAGTACTCAGGTGCAAAAGCATCGGCACATCCAGCTATAAACAATTCAGATAAAGGCAATGGCAATACACTCCTGGTTAGTAGTCAAAGCTACAGTTCAACAATTAAAAGTCCACAGTATCTGAATGTATTATGGCACAGTATCAAAATGAAAGGAAATATGGTGTTTTAGCTTCTTAAATATCATACAAGT
>CAUDEQ010000085.1 GCA_958448635.1 uncultured Bacillota bacterium
ATAATAAATATAGAAATTATTTTTTTTTCTTAATAGGAGGAGTGTAAATTATGAAAACAAAACTCTCTTTTGGTGTAAAGGCCGGATATGGAATGGGCATGGTAGGAGAATGTTTGGCCATGAATACATTCTATATCTACTTTCTGCTTTTCCTTACAGATGCTGTAGGTATCAATCCTGGAATAGCAGGAACTGTAGCTATGTTTGCTACATTCTGGGGTTCGTTTACAGATCTGTTCGCTGGAATTAGAACAGATAGCAGCACGAACCCAAAGGGAAGAAGAAGACCTTTTATCGTTAAAGCTGCTGTGCCGCTGGGAATCGTTACATATCTTATGTACACTGATTGGACAGTGGTGCCGGATAGCGCCAAACCGGTGTATTTTCTTATTGCAGCAATGATCTTTTGGTTATCACTGTCCTTTACAGACATTCCATATCTGTCGCTTGGATCTGAGATAACGGACGATTATGAGGAAAGAACTTCAATCAGATCAATTGCTAATGTACTTAACTATGCAGGTATGATACTTGCAAGCTCTGGAACACTTACGATTGTGGCTAAGCTTTCGGAGAGTGGAAGTATTAGTGACACATCAGCATGGTCAAAACTCGGAATGATATTTGGAGTTATTACGTTGTTAGCCTACTGGATAGTGGCAGGAGCTACTAAAGGGAAAGAGACTCAATATATACCGCCTGCAAGAGAAGGAGGTCAGAAGCAGGATGGTTTCTTTAAGGTATGTATGCAAGTTATAAAGATTAAGGCATATAGGAATATATTGATTTATACAATAGCTGCATACGGAGGAGTCTTATTATTTACAAGCATGTATATTTATTATCTAACAAACAATGCACAGTTGACAGATGCTCAGTCAGCAACTGTTATGTTGGTATATTGCTTTATGGTAATGGGCGTTTCTGCAATTCTTGGAAGAATAAAAGTAGAAAAGAAAAATGTTGTTATAGTGCTGACATTAATTGCCGGAATCGGTATGTGCATTGGACGTTTTCTCCCTATCGGAGTCACGGGAGTATATGTGATATTCTTTATTTTTTCACTGGCAATTTCCGCATACTTTGTTCAAGTATATTCAATGGTATATGATATTTGTGATATTGATGAATTCAAATCCGGTGGGGGCCGAGATGGAGTTATAGTTTCATTGTTCTACTTTATTGGGAAGTTTGTAGGCGGAATTGCTATGGCGGCAGTAGGCTGGATTCTTGAGTTTAGTAAATATGATGCTACTCAGTTAGTTCAAAGTGAAGAGACGCTGTCAGGGATTGCGACAGGAACACTGCTGCTCCCTGGAATTTTTATGATTATTGGTGCATTAGTAATGATAAAATATCCAGTAAATGCTAAAAACTTTGGCGCATTAAGAGCTGCTATAGAAGCTAAGAATGAAGGCAGAGAATATTCTACAGATGAATTTGAGGAGTTGATTAAGTAAGCTTTAAGTATTGTAAAGACATATATAACTTAATTAAAATGATCAAACAGCAGCTACCATAGATTAACGGGTAGCTGCTGTTTTTCAGAAGGGTATTGATTCTGTACATATTTCACGATTGTTTTGTAAAATAAGTTGATATTGAAGTTGCATTAAAGAGGGATGCTTAGAAGTTGGATGCAAAACTCACAAATAAGACCTGACAAATCTTAATATCGGGAAAGTGTTCGGCATAAGGGAAGAAAGCGCGGAACGATACAGAATTATGTATAAGCAACCATAGTTTGATAGAATGGCATTATGATGTGAACAGCCCAAAATGGTTAAATCGGGCCAGAAAATGCCAGGCTGAGTACAATAAGTTATGATGAGTTTGAAAAAGTAATATTGTCTTTGAAGATATTTAGGTGTATATTAGTAATAGATTTCAGGTCCAAAGAAACTATCTAAATTCCTATCTACAGACTTGATGTTCAATTCGTGTTAATTATCCGGAAACTGATCAAATATAATATGATTGAATATATGGAAAGACTAACTATTAAAAGTCAAGTCTAAAATAAAAGTTTTTTGAATGAATTGCAGAAATGCATTTCAGATATATTTGAACCTTGAAAACTGCATGACAAACAGAGTGTCATTGCTGGCACTCTAAAAGGAGATATTTACAGAAAAGAATTAAGTTGTTGGCAGATATGCTCTTCCGGATTTCTCCATTGCAAAAATCAATCGCACAAGTTTCTTTGTGGCATGGGATAAAGCTACGTTGTAATGCTTACCTTCGGAGCGTTTCTTTTCAAGATATGCACCAAATGATTTATCCCAGTGACAGACGTATTTTGTGGCATTGTAAAGGGCATACCGGAGGTATCTGGAACCTCGTTTCTCCATATGGGAATAGCAGTTATTCAACTGTCCCGATTGATAAGTGGAGGGAGACATTCCTGCATATGCAAGAATCTTATCTGCGGAATCAAAACGGCAGAAATCTCCAATCTCAGCGATGATCATTGCACCCATCCGGTAACTGATACCAGGAATGGTAAGAATCGGTGACTGGATTTCTTCATCCATGATCTGTTTGATGGCGGCTTCGATTTCATCGATCTCAGCCGTTAATTCCTGAATGAGTCTAATGGTGTGTTTTAGTTCCAGAGATTTGGCAGGCATATGAGAACCGATGGAGCTTCTTGCGGCGTCACGAAACATGATTGCAGTATCTTTCCCGTATCTGCCTTTCGAACTTTCAGAGAGAAGATTGGAAAGTCTTGTGAGGTGTGCATTTGCAACAGCATCTGCATTTGGGAATTCAGAAAGCAAAGCATAGACGGATGCCATATGAAGCGTAGGGACAAGTGTTTCCAGCTCCGGGAATAGGATACAGATAAGTCTTGAAACAGAACTTTTCAGTTTTGCCCGTTCTTTGACTTTATCAAAACGATAACGAGCGAGTGACTTTAGCTCCTCATTGTGGTAAGATGTGTCTGAGTAGGACTTTAAGTTCATATCAGACATCATCATAGTAGCAATGGTACGGGAATCAACTTTATCCGTTTTCGTCTTTCTAAGGCTGAGACTTTTTCTGTAAAGATTTGTGTGAAGCGGATTGATAACAAAGGTGGTCAGACCTTTATCAAGAAGAAATCCCAGAAGATTGTAACTGTAGTGTCCGGTGGCTTCCAGTCCTACTTTTACTTTGGTTAAATCATCGGATACGGATTCAATTCTTTGAAATAAGGTTTCAAATCCCGCACGATTGTTAGGTATGGTAAAAGATTTGAATAATACTTCACCATCTGAGTTTGTAATAAAGCAGTCGTGCTTATCTTTGGCAACATCAATTCCAACGTAAATCATAAGAAATCTCCTTTGAATAAATTTGATACTGTTTAGAGCCACAGGTACTCCTTGCGATTGTAACCTCGTTCTAAATAAACCGTCATGCGGTATCTAACTGATTAACAACTATGCAAAGAGGCTGTGGTTGTAGCCTTTCCAAAACCATCAAGTGGTAGGAGTGATTAAACAATCCACAGTATCTCAAACAGTATAGCATACAGTCCTTGGAGAGGGACTATAAACACTACTACTTTATAATACGAGGATTTATTTTTATGTGCGAAAAAATAAATGAAAGCCGGGCTGCTGAAATGGTGGCAGCGGGAAACGAAGGTAATGCCGAAGCTGCAGCGACTGAAAGAGAAGAGGCAGCCGAAAGCGCAGGCCGCAGCGAGAAGGCAGGGGACAAGGCGGCTCCTGCAAAGGACAATCGCTTTGAAGCCGAGGGCATACTGGAGCTTTCCGACAGCGGCTTCGGATTTCTCAGGTTCAACAATTTTCTCACCAGCGAGAAGGACATATACGTGTCTCAGACCCAGATAAGACGATTCAATCTCAAGACAGGCGACAAGGTGAAGGGAATCTGCAGGAACCCCAAGGACGGAGACCGTTTCGGTGCACTGCTCTACGTGGTGACGGTCAACGGAGAGGAGCCGGGGGCGGCCATAAGGAGGCCGGACTTCGAAAAGCTGACTCCTATATTTCCAAATCAGCGTTTCGTGTTGGAGGACGGCAGAGATCTTTCTCTGAGACTGATAGACCTCATCGCACCTATCGGAAAGGGTCAGAGAGGTCTCATAGTGGCTCCGCCAAAGGCAGGAAAGACAGTGCTTCTGAAGAAGCTGGCCAACAGCATAGAGAAGAAATATCCTGAGGTGGAGGTCATCGTGCTGTTGGTGGACGAAAGACCTGAGGAAGTGACGGACATGAAGCGAAGCCTGTCTCAGCGCAGCGAGGTAATATATTCGACCTTTGATGAGCTTCCGCAGCATCACGTCAAGGTGGCGGAGATGGTACTGGCCAGAGCGCAGAGGCTGGCAGAGCACGGCAAGGATGTGGTGGTTCTTCTGGACAGCCTGACCAGGCTCGCCAGAGCTTACAACCTGGTGGTACCGCCATCTGGAAAGACCTTGTCGGGAGGCTTTGATCCCGGAGCTTTGCATAAGCCCAAGAAGTTCTTCGGTGCGGCAAGAAAGCTGGAGGAGGGCGGCAGTATAACCATACTGGCGACGGCCCTGGTTGAAACGGGAAGCAGAATGGACGATCTCATCTTCGAGGAGTTCAAGGGAACAGGCAACATGGAGCTTCACCTTGACAGGAGACTGAGCGAGAAGAGAATCTTCCCTGCCATCAACCTGAACAAGTCGGGCACGAGAAGAGAGGACCTGCTGATGGATCAGGACGAGATGGAGGCCATCTGGTACATGAGGAGAGCGCTGGGAAGCCGTGACACCCAGGAGGTGACCGAGACAATACTGGACAATCTGGCGCATACGCGCGACAATAAGACATTCATCGAAGTAATAAAGAAGGTAAAGCTGGACGGTTAGTCACAGGATTAGAGGAACAGAATGGATCTTAAAAAGATTTTTATTAAAGATGCCTGCCCTACGAAAATAGGCGGTCAGGCTGTAATGGAAGGGATCATGATGAAGGGCGAGGAAAAAACAGCCCTTGCCATGAGAGTTCCTACAGGAGAAATCAGAATAGAGACGCAGGAAAACAAGAAGCCGGGCAAGTGGTCGAAGATACCGCTGATACGTGGAGTCGGCGTGTTCGTGGGCTCTCTGGTCAACGGAACTAGGATACTCATGAGATCGACGGAGATCCTGGAGGAGTACGACGACGAGGAATACGAGCCAGGCAGATTCGAGAAATGGCTCAATGACAAGTTCGGCAGCAAGAGCGTATGGAATTTCATGCTGTATTCATCGGTGGTGATCGCGCTGATCTTCTCTGTGGGAGTCTTCATAATACTGCCCACCGGCGTGGTGAACCTGCTGAAGCTGGTGACGGACAGCGTCTTCTGGCTCAATTTCGCAGAGGGATTTGTGCGTATCGCGCTCTTCGTGCTGTATGCGTGGGGCATATCATTTATGAAGGAGATAAAAACGGTATTCCAATATCACGGAGCCGAGCATAAGACCATACATTGTTATGAAAACGGGCTGGAGCTTACGGTGGAAAACTGCAGACAGTTTCCTACCCTTCATCCGAGGTGCGGGACCAGCTTTTTGATGTTCGTGTTCATCATAGCATTTGCACTTCACTTTGTAATGGGCTGGCCCAATCTGTGGCTCAGGATAATATCGAGACTGCTGCTGCTGCCGGTGATCGCCGGTCTCAGCTACGAGCTGCTCAAATGGGCAGGAAGAAGCGATAATTTTGTGGTGAAGGTGCTGAGCCTGCCGGGACTTTATCTGCAGAAAATAACGACGAAGGAGCCTGACGACAGTCAGCTTGAGGTTGCCATAGCGTCTTTGAATACAGTGCTGGGAAAGGACGGACGATGAAAACAAGACTGCTTGTTAAAGAAGGAGAATACAGACTTGCAAAGGCATTTTGCATGGATGCGAAGATAGATGCCGAAGAGCTTTACTGTTTCCTGACGGGAACAGATAAGGTAGGGCTTTTTCTCAAGGCCAATGAGGAGGTCGACGAGGAAACGGAAGAAAAGTACATGGAGCTGATAAGGAGGAGAGCCGAGAGGATACCTCTGCAGCACATCACGGGAACACAGGAGTTCATGGGTCATGTTTTCAAGGTTACGCCGGACGTGCTGATCCCTAGGCAGGACACTGAGACGCTGGTGGAGGAAGCCGCCAGAACGATCCAGAAGAATCCTGGAGGCAAGAAGAGCTTTTTACAGAAGCTGCTAAAGGCTCCTGAGTGGGAGATCCTCGACCTCTGCTGCGGCAGCGGCGCCATAGGCATATCTCTGATGAAGATCTGCTCCAACATAAGAGTGGTGGCGTCGGACATAAGCTCTGCGGCCATCGCAGTGGCCTCGCAGAATGCAGCGGCTCTGCGGACGAAGGTGAAGTTTGTGGAGGGCGACATGTTCAAGCCCCACGCAGGCAAAAAGTTCGACATGATAGTGTCGAATCCGCCGTATATCAGAACGGCGATGCTGTCCATACTTCAGGAGGAGGTAAAGGATAATGAGCCTCTCACCGCACTGGACGGAGGAAAAGACGGGCTGGACTTTTACAGGATCATCGTGAAGGAGGCGGCGTCTCATCTGAAGCCGGGAGGCTTCCTGATGTTGGAAATAGGCCACGACCAGGGCGAGGATCTGAGAAAAATGCTTAAGGATGACGGAAGATATACGCCTGCCGAGGTAATTAAGGATTTACCCGGGAAGGATCGTGTGGTAAAATGTAGAGTAAAGAGTGAAGTGGACTAAAAACGTCCGCACAAAACAGCTGAAAGATAAATACATAACTGCGGCTTTAGCCGCCTTTCGTACTGACCCCAAGGGTTTGACCGAGGGAAAAGGCGATGGAATAGATTTTAAGGATAGGTCTCGTGTATCTGCAAAGGGCGGATGCGCGTTCAGGATGTACCCTCTGTTGCCATTGCCGACAGAGGTTTTTTCTTTTTC
>CAUDEQ010000086.1 GCA_958448635.1 uncultured Bacillota bacterium
ATAAAAAATCATAGTCCGGGAGTTATTATGGATAGAAAGAGAATTATCAATTTACTTATGGGTCCCGCATTGTTCCTCATATGCGGGTTTTTCTTGCCGGAAACGCTGTTTGCAGACTTTGCGGCAAGAGCTGCTGTGGGGACGATAGCGTGGATGGCATTCTGGTGGATCACGGCGCCGATAGATTATGCTGTAACGGCGTTTCTTCCCATAGCCATCAACGCACTTATAGAGATGACGGATATGTCGGCTATAATATCCAACTATGCGTCCGAAACGATACTGCTCCTGTTGGGAGCGTCCATCATAACCGTATCATGGGAGGAAACGGGGCTGGACAAGAGGATAGCCGCCAGATTTCTGGGGCTCATCGGAGACAATCTGAGATATCAGATAATGTTCTGGTTCATATTATCGGCACTGCTGTCATCGATACTTCCCAATGCAGTGGTATGCGCCACCATGACGCCTATAGCCGTTGCGATGCTCACATACATAGGTGAAGGGAACATTGGCGAAAGCCGCATAGGCTCCAAGCTGCTGCTGACCATAGCATACGCTGCAGGCCTTGGCGGCATAGCCACACCGCTGGGAGGCGCCATGAACCTTGTCACGGTGGATTACATTCAGCAGATAACAGGCGAGGAATATATATACATGCACTGGGTCATCAGGTTCATGCCTATATTCATCGTGCTGATGATTTTGAACATACTGTTCATGCTTCGAGATGTCAAGAAGGACGAAAGCCTTGGAGGCTCCAGAGAATTCTTCATCAATGAGTACAAGAGGATGCCTCCGATGAAGCTGGAGGAAAAATGGTCTCTGGCTCTTTTCGTCATCGCAACCGTTCTGGCATTTACGAGACAGCTGTATCAGGATATTCTTCCGGGTCTTAAGCCTGCGTATGCTTTTATCATATGCGGCATCATAACCTTCCTCATCGTCGATAAGGATGGAAAGCGTGTGATGGTCTGGAAGTCGGCTCAGAAGAAAATCATATGGGAGCTGATATATATCTTTGCGGGAGGTCTTGCGGCAGGTACGCTCATAAGCGATACGGGAGCCGCCCAGAGCATAGGCGATGCTGTGACGAAGCTGGGACTTACCGGCGGACTTCTGACGGTATTCGTAATAATAACGGTAACGCTGCTGATGTCGGATATCACATCGAATACGGCTACGGCGGCAGTCGCCATACCTATAGTCATATCGATAGTTCAGGGAATAGGTCTGAACCCTATCCCGTATATATACATAGCATCCATAGGCGTCAATCTTTCCTATATGCTGCCGACGTCAATAAGGGCAGTTCCTGTGGGATACGGGCTCTCGCCTAAATACATGCTGAAGGAAGGCTGGAAGATGAGTTTACTTGTCATAATATCCATGACTGCGCTTTCATACGCTCTTCTGGAATACTGGCCGGCATTCAGCATTGCCTAGGAGCCTGGTGTAATGTAAAGCGCACGGTGCGAGCCTGCCGGCGTTTTATGCAAAGGGCACGTAAAAGGCAAGTGCGGGCGGTGTACGTTCAGACGGCGCATGAAAAGCATAAATATGACGTGATGCATTTTCGATAAAAGATATGCGAGAAGGAGGAAAGAATGGGTATAAATCTTACAGGCGTCGACATAAAGTCGAGAATTGAAGCTGCGGTAAAGCGAGGAATCAAGGTATACGAGGATGAGTGCGGCAGGCAGACAAGATTCGGCGAGCCGCTGATAGGCTACGCCAATACATCGGAAATAATCTTCGATATGTTTTTCGATCACGATATATGCAAGCTGCCTCGAAAGGTATACAATCCTGCAAGAGCCGTAATAATCTATTTTCTGCCGTATGCAGATGATATCGTCAAGAGTAATCTCGGTGAAGGGGCTCCTTCGGAAAAATGGATACAGGCATACCACGATTCGACATGGGCAATGATGAAGGTGAACGCCAGTATTTCCGAGGAAATAGGGAAATTCGGCAGGCTTTCATCCCTGTGCAATGTGCCCAACGACTGGATTGAGGAAAAGTGCGGACCTGAATGGAATTACAAGCTGGCGGCATATGTATGCGGGATGGGAGAACCGGGGCCCAACGGCTGCATCATGACGGAGGCAGGGCCTGCAGGGCGTTTTGGAGGAATAATGACGGATATAAATCTCGTTCCTGACAGGGATTTCGGCTTCAGCAATACGGAGAGCAGAGCCCATACTCCGCAGATGGAGGAAGAATACGAGAAGATAATGGCAGCCTCATGCTACAAGGGCTGGTGCGGAGATGGAAAAGTCTGCACATGCGGCGAGAGCCTGATTTCCATCTGTCCGGCAGGAGCGATTTCCGGCGAAGGCATCGACAGGAAAAAGTGCCAGAGCT
The DNA here is from genome assembly GCA_958448635.1 of uncultured Bacillota bacterium. GTDB lineage: Bacteria > Bacillota > Clostridia > Peptostreptococcales > Anaerovoracaceae > Lentihominibacter. The sequence goes on from CAUDEQ010000086.1 coordinate 2,368, forward strand.
ATTGCAAAACCATAAACGAATCCGTTCCGACACCTGATATGTGCGGAAAATGTTATCTGACCAGATGACAGAGCCTTCAGAAATGATGACTCTGTATAAAAGATAATAAACAGAGGGCAAAGCCCGATGACATATCGTCGGCATCGTTAATACCGCCATAGATATTTGTTGAATCATGAAAAATCCCCCTGAGATCCTTGACGATCAGGGGGATTTTTGCATGCTTGAGATTATTGTCAGTTTGAAGTTATATCATCTGATGAGCGCTCATTACGCTTCAGATACTATTTCCTTGTTTTTCTTCTGGTTCTTCATGGTTATAACGCCTTCAACTGCCAGAACTACGGCAAGGATGATGAGCAGAACTGCCAGTACAACCAGCAGCAGAGCCCAGCTGTCGCCTCCTACCCATGCAGTGTACTTAGCATGAATAGTCATTGCCAGTGAAGTGATGGTAACGATCAGCATGAACAGCATAGGTATGAAGAACATCTTGTTGTTCTTTCCGATCTTACCAAGCCATGTGGCAACTGCCATGAGACCCAGAGCTGCCAGAAGCTGATTGGCTGCTCCGAAGAGAGGCCAGATCTTGGCGTATCCCGTCATTCCCAGAGCGATACCGGCAACAACCGTGATAACCGTAGCAACCAGCGGATTTACGAGAACCTTTCTTACACCTGTCAGATCCTTGATATCCTCGCCCGGCTTAACCCAGAACTCCTGGAACATGTATCTTGCCAGTCTTGTGGCAGTATCCAGGGATGTCAGGCAGAATGCCGATACAGTCAGGATCAGCAGTGCATATATGATATCCTTGACTCCGTCGAGAACAGGAAGTGTAGCGCACATTTCCGAAACGCCTGTAGCGAATACAGCCGTAGGAGTGGTTATTCCTCCCGGAACGTACTGACTCCAGATGTAGCCTACAGCACAGAGGGAGATAACTGCCAGTCCGCACTCGATGAGCATGCCGCCGTAAGCTATAGGACGTGCATCACGCTCGTTGTTCAGCTGCTTGGCGGTGGTTCCCGAGCCTACCAGTGAGTGGAAGCCTGAGATAGCGCCGCATGCGATGGTAACGAACAGTGCAGGGAACAAAGCTCCCAGTGATATTCCGGCTCCGTATTCAGCAGAGTCGATGAAGCCTGTGAATGCAGGAATTTCAAGGTTTGCATTTCCGGTGATGCCTGCGCCCACGATACCTACGACGGCAACTATCATCATGCCGTAAAGCAGGAATGAGCTGAGATAATCACGAGGCTGCAGCAGAATCCATACAGGAGTTACCGATGCCGCCGTGATATAGATGCCCACGATGATCATCCATACAGGCTGGCTGAGATAAAGCGGATGCCAGTTGATGCCGATGGCCATGCAGATGACTATGGCTGTAACGCCGATAACAGATGCAATACCAAGAGGTGCATTTTTTCTGTAGACGAATATTCCGAAAATGATGGCAACCACGATGAACAGAATTGATATCATGGCAGTAGTGGCGTTGGCACTGCTGGCCTCCATGTCCACAGCTCCGGTGGAGTCATATGTAGCCATGAATGTGTTGGCTACGATCGAAGCGAATGCGGCAACAACCAGTATGAGCGTCAGATATGAGAATATGATGAACAGTCTCTTTGCTTTGAGGCCCATGGAGCTGGCGATTACCTCTCCGATGGACTGACCTTTGTTCCTGATGGAAGCGAACAATGCGCCGAAGCCATGAGTGGCTCCGATGAATATACCGCCTATCAGTACTCATAAAAATACGGGAACCCAGCCGAATACAGCCGCCTGGATCGGTCCGTTTATTGGACCTGCGCCTGCTATTGATGAAAAGTGATGGCCCAGGAGAACCGGTGCCTTTGCAGGAACGTAATCTCTTCCGTCCTGAAGCACGTGTGCGGGCGTCTCTCTTTTTTCGTCGATGCCCCACTCTCTGGCAAGCCATTTACCGTAGGTGATGTAGCCTATGAACAGCACAAGCACGCCTATCAGTAGAATAAATACAGCGTTCATAATTCTTACCTCGATTCTTTATATATTTATTATTTGGTGCCTTTGTTTATATGATGATGTATATCATCAGCTCGCATTGTACAAGTATTTCCTGAAGTCCTTGACAAGGTCTCTTGCAGCGGCATTCCCGGTGATTTTGCCGTTTTTAAGGTCGATGACCATGAGCCTCAAATCGCAGTAGCCACGGATGGAAAGCATGTAATCTCTGTGGAATCTGCTTTTTTTCACGCAGGCTGCCGTTTCATGCGAAATGCCGTCCTCGCATATGAATATGCCTGTGACATAGGAATACATGTGATCCTTTACAGGATTTTTTTCACCCTTGCGGACTAAGGCAGGCTCTATATAGTCGATGGTCTGCTCCATAAAAGCCTCGATGTCCGAAGGCTTCACCTCCGGCATCTGCCTGAAGAAGACATGCTCGAAGCAAAGCGCACGCCACAGCTCCGCCTTTTTTACCAGAACGTATTTGGAATTTGTGATGTTGCAGTAGCCGTATGCATCGTACACGGTGCTTCCGATGGTATAATCCTCGGTTATGTCGAAGCTCTGCCTATATGAATCCAAAAGTTTTTCAATCATTTTTTGTTATGCTCTCCATAAATTTTTTTGAACCCTGATAGATTAGAGCACAAAAAAACAAAAAGAAAAGAGATTATTTTTATATAGAATAAAAATTCTTTACAAAAATTGTGCTTCGTCGTGTTTTTCGGTGCCTCTTTAATGTCTGAATTTAGGCCCGGAAAAGGCAAGGTGCATGATACCCGTGAGAAAGAGGCATGCGGGCAAAGCTCAATGCTTTAATTTAATGCTCATAAAGGCAGAAGCGAAAAACATACAATCTGTTGAGCTTTGCATGATACGCCGAGCAGGAGCAAGCAATATGCATTGAACTAAAGAGATAACCCTTTGAAACCGCAAGCTGCGGCATCTGCATGATATGCCGAGCATATGCACATGCGTTGGTTTAATGCGATAAAATGTTAAATGAAAATGACGCTTTTTTACATATTTAGAGGGGGTGAAATGCCTTTTTTTTTGCTAAAAAACAGCAATGAGCCCTTGAGAACGAAATATATATATGATATATTTAATGCGCTGAATTATATTTATTTTTTCGCTGCAATATACGGCGAAAGGATCGCAGTTTTTAATTTATTTTTAATGAAGGATTAATTGGCGGTTAATGTGTGCAGTATATTATACAGGCATACAACAAAAACAATTTACTATGACGGAAAAGGAGTAAGGCTATGGAAAACAAAGAAGTGAAGAAAAGCAAAAAGGGTAAAATAATAGCTATAATAGTGGCTGTTATCGTAATAATCGTAGCAGTGCTGGTATGGTATTCCGGCATCATAGGCGGCATCAGTTCAGCAGAGGCTCAGGACATCGCTCGTCAGCAGGTACCGGGTTCAGCAGAAAACAGCACCATAACTGTTGTTGAGGATTTCGATGACATGAGAAAGACTTATGAAGTACAGCTGACTTATGAGAACATGCTGTATGAGTTCCAGATCCTGGCAAGAAACGGCAAGATCGTAAATCAGGAATCGGAGCAGATCGGAATGCCTCAGACGACTCAGCCATCTGATCAGGCACCTGCAGCAGGCGATATAGGTGTGGAAAAGGCCAAGGAAATCGCTCTGTCCAACGTATCAGGAGCTGCAGCAACGGACATCACCAAGGCAAGCCTCGATAATGAAAACGGAAAGCTCATATACGAAATCGAAATCATATACAACGGCACTGATTACGATTACGATATAGACGCTGCAACAGGTGAAGTTATCAGCTCAAGCAGCGAGTCCGTACACAACTAAAGCAGGCCATTACAACGCTGCGAGCCTGTATACAGCTAAGCTGATAAACAGCTGATAAAATAGCTGATATTATAGCTAATACAAGATAGAAGAAAGAAATCAAAACAATTCGCCCGGCATGATCAATGCCGGGCTTTTTTTGCATATAAAACAGCGATTTTCCACGATAAGCTGTGGTGTGATTATCATCTGTGGAATCTCAGGATTGAAGGAATTTCAGGAGCCGACTATCACTTGCGTCTAATCGATGCACAGTATAGACATCACGAATGAAATATATGGAGCTGTAATGGTAAATATAAATAATATATTGAAATTAGCTTAGATTTTCAGGTAACGTCCCGTGGGAGAGCAAGGATGAGTTTACAGCGG
>CAUDEQ010000087.1 GCA_958448635.1 uncultured Bacillota bacterium
CAGGCGATCTCTTGGATTAACTGCATAGGCTGTCCAAGAAAACGTCCGCATCCCCATATTAAATAAAATGCTTGCATATAAAAAGCGTTTGATGTATAATAACTAGGCATGTGCGAAGAAGGCACGCATAAGATTTACGGGCGGTCCTCTGCAGACGGTACTGGAACTGTGTTTGCACGAACGTCTTGGAGGGAAGGAGGAAGTATCGATGAACGTATTAGATTCAGTAGTACAGGAATATATCAAGACTGATATCCCTGCTTTTAGCGTAGGAGACACCGTTAAGGTACACGTTAAAATCAAAGAAGGAAACAGAGAAAGAATCCAGATATTCGAAGGCTTTGTTTTAAAGAGACAGAACGGCGGAATAGGCGAAACTTTCACAGTTAGAAGAATCGCTTCAGGCGTAGGCGTGGAAAAGACATTCCCGCTCCATTCACCGCTTGTTGAGAAGATCGAAGTTGTAAGAAAAGGTAAAGTCAGAAGAGCAAGACTTCACTACATGCGTGAAAGAACAGGCAAATCAGCCAAGATCAAATCAAAGGAAGTTAAATAAGTTTCAAAAAGGGGCCTTACAGGTCCCTTTTATCGTTTCAGGATAAATCGACGGCCGTAAGGCCGAAGCTTTCAAGGAGGGCGCTGTGCAGAATATCAACTGGTATCCCGGTCATATGAAGAAGACCAGGGAGCTGATACAGGAAAATCTGAAGATGGTGGATGCAGTCATAGAGGTCATAGACTCGCGCATACCGGTATCAAGCAGGAATCCCATAATAGACGAGCTGGTGAAGTCCAAGCCCAGGATTATCGTTCTCAACAAGAGCGATCTGGCGGACGATGAGCTGAACAGAAGGTGGGAGGAGGCCTTCAGGGAAGAGGGGAACCGTGCGCTTTCCATGAACTGCATGAGCGGAGCCGGCGTCAAAGCTCTCTTCAAGCTGCTGGAAAAAATGGCGGCCGAAAAGAACAGGAACAGAGTCATGCAGAGGCCGTACAGGCTGATGATCGTAGGTGTTCCCAACGTGGGCAAGTCGTCGCTGATAAACAGGATGACCGGCAGAAAGAGCACCCAGACAGGCGACAGACCGGGAGTAACCAAGGGAAAGCAGTGGCTCAAGCTTGCCAACAATATGCAGCTTCTCGATACTCCGGGAATCCTCTGGCCTAAATTCGAGGACCCCAAGGCAGGGCTTAATCTGGCATTTTGCGGCTCCATAAAGGACGAGATCCTGGACGTTCCCACTCTGGGAATGGAGCTGATAGGCGTGCTGTCGGAGAATTACCCCAAGCTGCTGGAGGAAAGATACAAGCTGGAGGAGATCGCCGAAACGCCTCTTGAAAACATGGAGAATATGGCCGTGAAGCGGGGCTGTATATTGCCGGGGAAACGGATAGATTACGAGAGGATCGGCAGGCTGGTGCTGGACGAATTCAGAGGCGGGAAGATAGGACGGATCACTCTGGAAAGTCCTGAAGACCGCAGCTGATATGAGGAGGGAGCAGGCATGACGAAGGAAGAAAGACTGCGGCTTCAGATGGAAAGGCTGTCGCTGATGAAAAGGCGGGAGGACGAGCTAAGGGGCTGCGGATACAGATATATAGCGGGAGTCGATGAAGTGGGCAGAGGTTCGCTGGCAGGCCCTGTGGTGGCTGCTGCCGTGGTGCTGCCGGAGGATTTCGACGTGCCGGGAATCGACGATTCCAAGAAGCTGTCGGAGAAACGTCGTGAGGAGCTTTTTGACGTCATATGCGAAAAGGCCGTCGCCATCGGCATCGGTATGGAGGACGAGAAGACCATAGACGAGATAAATATACTGCAGGCGACGAAAAGCGCCATGAAAAAATCATTGGCACAGGCTGATGAAAGACTCCGAATGTCAAGCGGAAATGACGACTTAAAGGGCATTGATTACATACTGCTTGACGCCGTGAAGCTTGATGATATCGATATTTCTCAGGAAGCTGTCATCAAGGGCGATTCCAAGATCCTGGCCATTGCGGCAGCATCGATAATCGCCAAGGTCACCAGAGACAGAATGATGGTGGAATATTCCAGGACATATCCGGGATACGGCTTTGACAAGAACAAGGGATACGGCACCAAGGCGCATTACGAGGGGCTTCACAGTCTGGGAATGTGTCCGATACACAGGAGGACTTTTCTTAAAAACCTGTAGGCGGCTGAGAGTGGCGAAGCGTCGCTGCCAAATTCAGAGTATTTTGCGTATTGCGAAGTAAGGTCTTTCATGATAATATAAAATTGTTATACGACTGACGGGAGTAAAGTGGAATCGACCACGTGAAGTATAATCAAGAATATAGCCGACCGTCTGGGCTGAAGAGCCCGGATTGTTGGCTCTTTTTCATCAACGCCATATTTGATTTGAAAAAGGAGAATAAAATGGAAATCAAAAGCGACATTCAGATTGCTCAGGAAACGGAAATGAAGAACATCATGGAGATCGCCGATGCGGCAGGCCTTGACAGGCGGTACATCGAGCTTTACGGCAACTATAAGGCCAAGGTCGACTACAAGCTGCTGCAGGAAAGGAAGGATGCTCCTGACGGCAAGGTGATCCTTGTGACAGCCATTTCGCCTACTCCTGCGGGAGAAGGAAAGACCACCACCACCGTGGGACTGGCGGATGCCATGAAGAAGATAGGCAAAAATGTGCTGGTCGCTCTCAGGGAGCCTTCGCTGGGTCCTGTTTTCGGTGTAAAGGGCGGAGCCGCAGGCGGCGGATACGCTCAGGTGGTGCCTATGGAGGATATAAACCTCCACTTCACAGGAGATATGCACGCCATAGGGGCAGCCAACAATCTGTTGGCGGCCATGTTGGACAATCATATTCAGCAGGGCAACACTCTCGGCATAGATCCTAGAAAGATAACGTGGAAAAGATGCGTGGACATGAACGACAGACAGCTTCGCTTCCTGGTGGACGGCATGGGCGGCAAAGCCAACGGAACTCCAAGGGAGGACGGCTTCGACATCACCGTTGCCAGCGAGATAATGGCGATCTTATGTCTGTCATCCGACATAGATGATCTCAAGAAGAGAATATCCAATATAATCGTGGGATACACATACGACGACGAGCCTGTGACGGCCGGACAGCTGAAGGCGCAGGGAGCTATGGCGGCGCTGCTGAAGGACGCCCTGAAGCCAAACCTGGTGCAGACCCTTGAGCATACGCCTGCATTCATCCACGGCGGGCCTTTTGCAAATATAGCCCACGGCTGTAATTCCGTAATGGCCACCAGAATGGCCATGAAGCTTTCGGACTATGTGGTTACGGAGGCCGGCTTCGGAGCAGATCTCGGTGCCGAGAAGTTCCTGGACATAAAGTGCCGTATGGCAGGAATCAGGCCTTCAGCAGTAGTGGTGGTTGCGACGGTGAGAGCCCTCAAGCACCACGGAGGCGTGGAAAAGAGTCAGCTGGGCATAGAGAACATAGAGGCGCTGGAAAAGGGTCTTCCTAACCTGCTGAGACACGTCGGTAACATCACAGGTGTTTACGGACTGCCTGCAGTTGTCGCAATAAACAGATTCCCTACCGATACAGAGGCGGAGCTGGCTCTGGTGGAAAAGAAATGCAAGGAGCTGGGCGTAAATGTGGCTCTCAGCGAGGTATGGGGAAAGGGCGGCGAAGGCGGCGTAGCGTTGGCTCAAGAGGTGATGCGACTCTGCGAAGAGCCGAACAGCTTCGACTTTGCATACAGTCTCGACGTATCCATGGAAGAAAAGATCAGGGCCATCGCTCAGAAGGTATATCATGCTGAGGATATCAACATATTGCCTGCGGCTATGAAGCAGCTCAGACAGCTGGAAGCGTTGGGATTTGGAAATCTGCCGATATGCGTTGCTAAGACGCAGTACAGCTTTTCCGACGATCCTGCGCTGCTGGGAGCTCCGGAGGGCTTCGTACTGACGGTTAGAAATCTCAAAGTGTCGGCAGGCGCAGGGTTCATAGTTGCGCTGACGGGAGATATCATGACGATGCCGGGACTGCCTAAGGTGCCGGCTGCTGAAAAGATAGATGTGGATAACACGGGAAGGATTACAGGGTTATTCTGATGGCAGAGCTTTTAAAGGGAAAACCGGTAGCTGACCGCATAACCGAAGAGACGGCGAAGAAGGCCGAATGGCTGAGGGGGTGCGGCGTAGAGCCTGCGCTGGCGATAATACGCATTGGAGAAAATCCCAGCGACCTTTCATATGAAAAAGGTGCGCTGAAGCGTGCTGAAAGAGCCGGAATCACGGTTAAGCAGTTCATATTCGATGAAAATGCAGGGCAGGAGGAAATCATGGATGAGATCATCAGGATAAACAGCGATGCTTCCATTCATGGAGTGCTGATCTTCAGACCGCTGCCCGGCCATATAGATGAAGCTGCAATATGCGAGGCGCTAAAGCCGGACAAGGATGTGGACGGTATAACCTCCGGCTCTATGGCAGGAGTATTCACCGACAGCGGAAAGGGATATCCTCCTTGTACGGCGGCAGCATGCATGGAGATACTGGAGCATTACGGATATGATCTGACGGGCAGCAAGGTCACAGTCATGGGCAGGAGCCTGGTCATAGGCAAGCCTGTTGCCATGATGGCCATGAAGAAAAACGCTACCGTCACCATATGCCACAGCAGAACCAGAAAAGACGACTTCCGGGAAGCAGGAAGAAACGCAGACGTGGTCATCGCAGCGCTGGGAAGGGCACGCATGGTGACTGAGGAAATGCTGGGCAGGGATCAGGTCATCATAGACGTGGGCATAAATGTCGACGATGAAGGCAGGCTCTGCGGGGATGTGGACTTCGACGGCAAGAATCCGGAGGAGGGTCTGGGCGCTGAGGCAGCGGCAGTTACTCCCGTTCCCGGAGGAGTGGGAAGCGTCACCACAGCAGTGCTGATGAAGCATGTGGCAGAGGCTGCTGAAAAGAGCTGCGGGAAGGCGTGAAGCAGGCAGCGCCGTCAAAACTACGAGCTGCGGCGCAGGTTTGAAATAGGCAGTAGTGTCAAAAACACGAGCTGCAGAGCAGGTTTGAAATAGGCAGTGGAGTCAGAAACACGAGCTGCGGCGCAGGCTTGTTGGTGATTGAAAAGCTCATATGAATATGAAAAACAGGGAGATGCTATAGGTACGGCATCTCCTTTTTTTGATTATATATTGGTGTTAAAGATTTTTGATTAAATCATTTAAATACTTTCCGAGAAAACCTGATTGTATTTTAAGTGCGTTTTGGCAGGCTATTTTTATATCATGCAAAGGCTTTGTACGATCTATTTTTCCTGTTTCAAAGACAGAGTGAATCCCAAAGTCGCTGAGATTATTCAGCTTTGATTCTTTTTCCCCGGCAACAACAATGACAGGAATATTCTTTTCTTGAGCGCGCCGACTGATACCTGTGATAGCCTTTCCATTTAAGCTTTGACTGTCAAGCTTTCCTTCTCCGGTGATTACAACGCTGCAATTGTTTAGTAGTGAACTGAAGTCGACAAGATCAAGAATAAGATCGATTCCACTTATCAGCGTGCCGTTCAGGAAGGCATGTATTCCGGCACCTACACCGCCTGCAGCTCCACCACCTTTTATTTTACTGACATCAATATTAATGCATTTACATATTGTATCAGATAATTTCTTTAGCTGAAGATCAAGCAATACTACATCGTCTTTTGAAGCACCCTTTTGCGGTGCAAATATATATGCGGCGCCGTTTTTCCCATACAGAGGATTGGTAATGTCACACATACCTGTTATTTCTATTCCATCCAATAGCTTTTCCGTTTCGGACAGATCAATAAATTTGACATTTCCGAGGTTTTTTCCCGTAGGAATGAAATTATTGCCGTATTCATCAATAAATTTGGCATTAAGAGCTGAGGCTATTCCACAACCTGCATCATTTGTACAGCTTCCTCCCAGGCCAAGGATTATTTTTTTACAACCTTTATGTATTGCATCAAGCATCAGCAGACCAACGCCATATGTTGTTGTATCAAGAGGTGTAGTAGAATCAGGAGATATTGAATATCCCGCAGCAGAAGCTGTTTCGATTATGGCAGTATGATTGAAAATTGCATAGCTTGCAATAATATCATTCATAACAGGGCCTTTTGTTTTTATCGAAATTAGTGAGGCATCTGTAAAATGCATGAAGCAGTCGACAGTGCCTTCTCCGCCATCTGCAATAGGAATGGTAATTATATCTGAGGGGTTAAAGTAATGTGTTAATTCGGTTTTGATTATTTTACATACTTCGGTGGATGACATAGTTCCTTTGAATGAGTCGGGTATCACAATTATTTTTTTCATAGTATGTACCTACTTTTTATCAGTTTTGCAATAAACATATTATACACCATAGTTTACATGGAAATAAAACAGGTTTATATGGTACAAATGATAATTTAGAATATAAAATATTGTTATATATGATACAATATAAACTGGTGTGGTATAAAAAAAGTTGACAGCTTATTCTCAAGGATTCCATAATAAAA
>CAUDEQ010000088.1 GCA_958448635.1 uncultured Bacillota bacterium
TCACGTATAATCCAATTACCTCATTCGAGGATTGGATTTTCCTTTCTCCCGATTTTTCGGGGTGTTTAAAAATCTAATGTATAATCTTTTTATGCACTGTGGATTTGTACCCATATTTTTACGGCTATGACCGTTACGAGGTGACTCAGACCACAGTTTTTCGTACCCATTGTTAATTAGCTAGTCAGCGCTTCGACGCTTACATTTACGTGTTGACATGACGAAATTTCTTGTGGACTTACCAACAGTGCAAATTCATTTTAAGGAGGTGCTCATATGTACTATGTAGGAATTGATGTTTCCAAGTACAAGCACGATTGTATTGTCGTTTCCAATGATGGCGAGATCATCTGTGACACATTCTCATTTGACAACGACTATGATGGCTTTCAGACTCTATCATCCATGCTCTCTTCTCTGGGTGAGCATGAGAACATAAGGATAGGGTTTGAAGCTACTGCCCATTACACCCTGAACCTGAAATTGTTCCTTGAAAACGCCCACTACAGCTTCATGGAATTCAATCCGGTTCTCCTCTCAAAGTTCAACAAATCACAAACCCTAAGACGTACCAAAACAGATGCAATAGATTGCGCAGCTATTGCCCGCCGGTTAATGACAGTAGAATACAAACCCCATCCAGTTGGATTCTATCATGCTTATTCTCTAAAGTCACTAACCCGTCTTCGGGACAGTCTTGTAAGGCAGCGTAGTTTTTATCTGGTCAAGATTACCAATGTCCTTGACCATACATTCCCTGAATTCAAACCTTTTTTCGGCAACAAGTTCAGCAAGACTGCAATTCATCTGCTGGAAAACTATGGTGATGCCGACAGGATGTCCCGCATGAATTCTCTGTCATACGAGAATCTCAGACGCATTTCCAGAGGAAAATTTTCCCCTAAGAAGTTCATCGAGTTGAAAAATCTTGCCGCAACAACTGTCGGTGAATCCAACGAGATCTTCGATCTGCAATTATCCGGTCTGCTGTCTCTTTACAAGTTATCCGTCAATGAGATCGATTCCTTAGAGCAGAAGATCACAGAACTTATCTGCAAGATCGATCCACGTTCACTTTCCATTCCCGGAATCGGTCCGCTATCTGCAGCTGTCATCTATGCTGAATTCGGAGATATCGCCAAGTTCTCTTCTCCTCAGAAAATGCTATCATTTGCAGGTCTTGAGCCGGGATATTATCAGTCCGGCACTTCTGCACATGGCGGACATATGGTCAAGCGTGGTTCTTCGCATCTTAGATTCACACTTATGAATCTTTGCGTCCCGCTCATACAGTACAACATTGTTTTTGCTGAATACTATGCTAAGAAGCGCGCCGAAGGCAAGCCTCATCGCGTTGCCTGCTCTCACCTGGTCAAAAAGTTGCTCCGTGTCATATATACACTTGAGACAAAAAGGATCGACTTTGACCCTGAAAAACTCCGCTGATTGAGTAGTGGCAATCAGTAACAACTCATTATCCATTCAAGTTTTCATGTTGAATGGCTTGTTTGCCATACTCTTTTTTTGATAAACATTATTTTCATAAAAGCCCTTGACTTCTAATAGCTAGTCACCTCACTGCGCTTCATAAAGTTTCATAAATCCTGCGGTATTCACCTCATACCGGCTGATATCTACATCATACCACAAATCTTTTTTGTGTGATAGAGGCAGGAAAATGTGTATTTTTCAACGCTTTCGGACAATTTTAGTCCAGATTGTTTTTTTGATGTTTTTTTGCTCTCTCCCTATATACAAAATATTGTGGTATGTTGTATAATAAAGACCTACATGATGTGATTATACAACAGTTTTTACGATATAAGGAGGTACAGAAATGTCAGTTATTATTACAGGAAATGCCGACCCTAAAGAGGCTCAGGCTTACGTTGATTATCTTGAAAACAAATACAACAGAAAGCTGGACAGGCTTGACATCAACATCGACGGCGAGTATGCCGATCTCGATTACACGTTCTCGCACGTTCCTTTCGAAAGAATCAGACGTATCACAGGATATCTTGTAGGAACCATGGATCACTGGAATGACGCCAAGGCTGCTGAAGAAGCCGACAGAGTAAAGCATTCCCTCGGTAATGACCAGAGCTGTTCCCTCGAAAAGATTTCCTAAATAGATCTTCGCAAGAGAGGATATCCGCATAACGCAAAGGCGATTCACTTTGCATACGATTTGATTTGCAAATGATTCTCTTTGCATACGATTCACTTGGCATGACAGAGCTTTCCCCGTTGGGAGAGCTCTTTTTATATGCAAATTTATGGCATTGTGTTATACTTAATGTGTATGTTTATAATAAAAACAGTTTATATTCTATTTTATAAGGAGGGAAATCATGGCTATATTGATCAAAAACGGTATCGTTGTAACATCTGACAATGAGTTTAAGGCAGATGTTTATGTTGATGGTGAAAGCATCGTTGCAGTTGGCGAGAATCTGCCGGCAGCCGACGGTGATGAGATCGTGGATGCGAAGGGAAAGTACATACTGCCGGGAGGCGTAGATCAGCATGTACATTTTTCTTTCACATACAAGGGTAGCAAGGTCCGTGGATTTGAAACATCCAACGCTGCAGCCGTAGGCGGTACAACGACCCTGATCGAGTTCGTGAATCAGGAAAAGGGCAAGGGTCTTGTTGAAACAATAGAGGACTACAGAAAGACTGATGCCGACGGCATAGCCATGGTAGACTATTCCTTCCACAGCGTAATGACGGATCCTCGTGATGAGGTCATCGAAGAGATTCCTAAGCTGGCAGAGGCCGGCTACCCTACGATGAAGCTTTTCATGGCGTACAAGGGCATGTTTTTCCATGCTGATGACGATGCCATCCTCAAGGCTCTTTACAAGGGAAAGGAAGCAGGCATCACCATCATGGTACATGCTGAAAACGCAGATATGATAGATGTCAAGACTAAACAGCTCATCGCTGAGGGAAAGACAGATCCGTATTATCATGCAGTGAGCCGTCCGCCTGTAGTTGAAGCCGAGGCCACACGCAGGGCTATCTATCTGGCTGAAATGGCCGATGCCCCTCTCTACGTGGTCCACGTTTCATGCAAGGAGGCTCTTGAGGAAATCAAGCAGGCATATGGCCGCGGCCAGAGAGTCTTCGGAGAAACATGCGCACATTACCTCGTCCTTGATACAGAGGATCTGGCAAAGCCGGACTTTGAGGGAGCCAAGTATGTATGCTCACCTGCTCTGAGAACAGAAGAGCATAGAGATGCTCTCTGGGAAGCAGTAGACAGAAAGTGGCTCAACGCCATAAGCTCCGACCACTGCGGCTTTGACTTTGAAAACCAGAAGCATATGGGCTTCGGAGAGGGTAATTCCTTTGCCGATATTCCTAACGGCGCACCAAGCCTCCAGAACAGACTCAACATCCTGTGGACATACGGAGTATGCGAAGGAAAGCTCTCAAGAAGCAGACTCGTAGATCTGTTCTCCACCAGCCCTGCCAAGATCAACGGCCTCGATAAGAAGGGCCAGGTGGCAGTAGGCTTTGACGCTGATATCGTCATCTTCGATCCTGATTACGAAGGCGTTATGAGCGTAGAGAACAATCTGGAGGGCGTAGACTACTGCCCATTTGAAGGCTTTGCACAGAAGGGTCGTCCTGAAACCGTATTCCTCAGAGGTCAGAAGATCGTCGACGGCGGAAAATATGTGGGATACAAAGGACAGGGTCGTCTAATTGCAGGAAAGCCTTACGGCTCGGCTTATAAATAATTTTGACTTTCGCTTATACATTGCCACACTTTAAAGGGATTTTAATATGAAAATAAACGAAGAAAGACTTCTCTCAAGGCTTCATACTCTGAAGGGCTTTACCGCCACTCCCCAAAAGGGCGTCACCAGGTTTTCCTTCAGCAGAGAGGATGCCGCAGCAAGAGAATATATACTGATGGCTGCAAAGGAGGCCGGATGCACGGTGGCTATCGATGCTTTGCAGAATATCCGCATAGGGCTTAAAACCAATGTGCCCGGCAGGGCGTCCGTTATTGCGGGCTCCCATATAGATACTGTTCGAAACGGCGGCTGGCTGGACGGAATCTACGGAGTATGCGGAGCCTTTGAGGTTCTGGAAACCCTCAGCGAGCATATAAACGAGGCTTCGAAAAAGGGCGGGCTTTCTGCCGAGGATATGACGTATAATTATGAGGTGGTCATATTTGCCGAGGAGGAGGGCTCCAACTTCGGCTCCACCATGACGGGAAGCAAGTTCGTGACCGGCTTTTACAAGGAGTCCGATCTCGATAAGCTCATGGACGATGACGGCAGAACATTGAGGCAAAGGCTCATAAGCCTTCCTGTTCACAGCGACAGGTATTCGGTGGATATATACAGCGATACAGCCTTTGACAGCGGAAGCATCTTCTGGGATTTTGACAACATAAAATCCATGCTGGAGCTTCACATCGAGCAGGGACCCGTCCTCGACAGAGAAGGTCTTTCCATCGGCATCGTGGACGCCATCTACGGAATGAGAGTGGTAGAAGTGCTGCTGACCGGCATTGGCAATCACGCCGGCGCCACACCTATGGATATACGATACGATGCGCTGTGCGCAGCCGCCGAATGTATTCTCGCTGCCGAGAAGGTGGCGGGCGATGCCATGTACGAGAATACCGTTGCCACCATCGGCAAGGTGGAGGTAATGCCCAACTGTTCCAATGTCATTCCGGAGTCTGTTAAATTCACCATTGATGTCAGAGACAAGGACGAGGATATGATCAACGGCTGCACCGATGACATCATCCGGCAGATACAAGCCGTTGCGCAGGCGAGAAATATATCCTGCACCATAAACGAGCATTCAAAATCGAGCCCTCTGCACCTCACCGCAAGGCTCATACAGTCAATGGAAAGGCACGCTGCCGAGACCGGCGCCGCCTACAAGGTGATGGACAGCGGCGCAGTTCACGATGCATGTATGGTGGCGCATTTCGTCGATACGGGAATGATTTTTGTTCCAAGCATAGATGGCAGAAGCCATGTTCCGGAAGAAAACACTGATGAAAAAGATTTAGCTTCAGGAGTACAGTTCCTCATGGATACTGTGCTGAGTGAAATTGAAATGAAAACGGAGGTATAGAGAATGTATAAGGACGCTTTAAGAGCTGCCTGGGCCGAAATCAATATTTCAAATCTTGATTTCAACATCAAGCGCATTAAGGAAAAGGTGGGACCTGATAAGAAAATCACAGGTATTATCAAGGCTGACGGATACGGCCACGGTGCTGTAAAGGCGGCAACTGTTCTGAGAGCCAACGGAATTGAATCCTTCGGCGTTGCTACTCTTTCGGAGGCTGTACGTCTCAGAAAGGCCGGCTTCGCCGTTGAGGAAATAGTGGTTCTCGGACTTACGCCTGACCCATATGTGGAAACCATCGTCGAGCATTCGCTGACTCCCGTTGTTTGCGATTTCAAAAATGCACAGGCCATCTCACTGGCTGCTGAAAAGGCCGGAGTCATTATCAACGGATTCATAGCCATAGATACGGGTATGGGCAGGATCGGGTATATACCTGAGGAAAACTCAGCCATAGAAAATATAAGGGCCATCACAGAGCTTCCTAATTTCAAGATACAGGGTCTCTTCTCCCACTTTGCGGCAGCCGATGCCGAAGACAAGACTTATTCTGCCGTTCAGGAGCAGAGATTCATAACCTTCTATAAAAAGCTTCGTGATGCCGACATAGATATTCCTTGCAGAACTCTTGCCAACAGCGCTGCAGTTATGGAATTCCCGTCATCACATTTTGAAATGGTTCGTCCGGGAATCATCCTCTATGGGTGCTATCCTTCAGACGAGGTGGATAAAAGCCAGCTGGAACTTAAACCTGTGATGTCCGTCAAGGCCAACATAATCCATCTCAAGAAGGTTCCTGCCGGAACCACCATAAGCTATGGACGCAAATGGACTGCCACCAAGGACAGCCTCATCGCAACCATTCCGCTGGGCTATGCCGACGGCTTCCCAAGACCTTATTCCTCCAAGGGCAAGGTCATCGTCAACGGCGTTATCGCACCTATTGCCGGTAATATCTGCATGGACCAGTGTATGATCGATGTTACCAACGTGCCGTACGTCCGCCTGGGTGACGAGGTAACCATCATAGGCAAGGACGGTATCCACGAAATCCTGGCTGACGACATAGCTTCGGCAACAGGCACCATAAACTACGAAATCGTATGCGCCTTCGGACAAAGACTGCCAAAGGTCTACGTATATTGATCTTAGAGATGTGGCATGTATTTTAGTTAAATAATTGCAAATACGAAAGCATCGTTTTTCTTACAAAAAGGGGCTGTCGCATTAACGGAAAATAACCGTTAGTGCGGCTCCCTTTCTTCA
>CAUDEQ010000089.1 GCA_958448635.1 uncultured Bacillota bacterium
ATATGCGGCTTCGTTCTTTCAAATTTAGCTTTTGCCATTTTACTCTTTCCTCCTATTAAATAAAAAGAATCAATTAAATGGAGCTGCTGAGCAGACTTGAACTGCCGAACCTCTTCATTACCAATGAAGTGCTCTACCGACTGAGCTACAGCAGCATGC
This sequence comes from uncultured Bacillota bacterium, assembly GCA_958448635.1. Classification (GTDB taxonomy): domain Bacteria; phylum Bacillota; class Clostridia; order Peptostreptococcales; family Anaerovoracaceae; genus Lentihominibacter. The sequence continues at coordinate 160 of CAUDEQ010000089.1, forward strand.
CGATCAAATCCATGGTACTATATTTTAAGCCCTGTGTCAACAAGTATCAGCGCCATAAATACGCTACTATTTTCTTTTTGGTGCGCTGCATGGCATTATCTATAGACTTTGGATTTTTTCCCAGTTTCCTGGCTATTTTATCGTAATCATATCCCTTTAGCACCTCGTTTAAGACCTCCATCTCGAAATCGCTGAGAATATTGTCTCCGTTATGCAGGATATAATATGCTATATCCTTTATGACCAGCAGCGTTTCAGGGTTTTCAGCCGTATTGGTTTTGAGGGTGTCTTCCAATGTGATCTCGCCGTTTTCCTCCTTCAGAGGATCGCTGAGAGACACGGAGGTGTTGAGGGGCTTATGCTTATGTCTGTCCGCTGACCTTATGGCGCTTATGATCTGTCTCGTTATACATATTCCTGCAAATGTGCCGAAGGACGCTTCCTTGTCAGCATCGAACTGCCTTATGGCTTTCAGAAGTCCTATCATGCCCTCCTGCACCACGTCCTCTTCGTCAGCCCCCGCCATATAGTACATCTTCGCCTTTGTCCTGACGGTTTCCTTGTATTTTCTCATCAAAAGCTCTTCCGCTTCTATATTCCCCTCCTGTGCCGACAGAACGAGATTTTCGTCGGAAAGTGCGGTGATATCCATCATTTATATTCAACTCCTCTGTCTGACCACTTCATACATAAGGATAGCCGCTGCATTGGATGCATTCAGCGACGTTATCCTGCCCTTCATCGGTATGCTGACAACGAAATCGCATTTTTCCCTCACCAGCCTGCTGACACCGCTGCCCTCGCCGCCTACAACTACAGCTATGGACCCCGTCAGATCCTGCTGATGATAAGTCTGCCCGCCCATATCGCATGCGCAGACCCACAGTCCCTTCTTTTTCAGCTCATCGATGGTGCTGGCTATATTTGCAACCTTGGCGCAAAGCATATATTCCACAGCTCCGGCAGAGGTTTTGGCAACTGTATCCGTCACCGACACCGACCTGCGCTTCGGTATTATGATACCGTGGACTCCGGCGCACTCCGCCGAGCGCATTACCGCCCCCAGATTGTGCGGGTCCTCAAGACCGTCCAGCACGATGATGAACGGCGCTTCTCCCCTGTCGGCTGCCCTTTGCAGTATATCGTCCACGGTGCAGTAGCTGTAATCGGAGATCACCGCTATGACACCCTGATGCGCCCCGCCCGATGCCTGCTTGTCCATGTGCGCCCTGTCGCTGAAATATACAGGGATCTTTTTATCCCTTGCCTTTGCAATTATCTGCTTCACCGAGCCGTCCGCGCCCTTTGCAACCGTGATTTTCTCTATTTCTCTGTTGTTTTTAAGCGCCTCCGAAACGGCGTTTCTTCCTATTATCATCTGTGACATTTTTATACACCCTTGTGATTAATATTTCCATCATCGCCGGCCTGCCGCCCTGCCTTAATGACGTATCCTGCCTTTTGTAAAACCGCCGATGATGTCGCATCCTGCTATCTCACATATTTGGTGAATCTGTAGGATATGCCTTTTTCCTCCTGAATCGGGCTTTCCCACACCAGCTTAAAGCCCATCTCGTCGAGGTTTGGAAAATATCTGTCAGCCTCAAAGCTCTCGTCTATTTTCGTCACGTAAAACGCGCTGCATTTTTCCATGAACTGCCTGTATATCTCGGCTCCGCCTGCGATGAAAACCTTGTCGTCATCGTATTTTTCCAGCGTTTTCATGGTCTCCTCCACCGATCGGCAGATTATGCATCCCTCCGCCTCATATTGTGGATTTGACGTCATGACGATATTGGTCCTTTCAGGCAGCGGCCTTCCTCCCGGAAAGGATTCCAGCGTTTTTCTGCCAACCACTATGACGTTGCCCAGCGTTTTTTCCCTGTAATATTTCAAGTCTCCCGGCAGATGTACAAGGAGGTTTCCTTCCCTGCCGATGGCCCAGTTTTTATCCACAACAACTATTGCATTCATACTTTTCTCCTGTATCGCTTCTTCGCCGCTTTCGCGCCTGCCTGCTCACGATGTCTTCACCTGCAGTCTGCTTTCTCCATCTGCTGACGTTACATGCGCCGTCGCCCCGCTTTCGCTCCCTGCCGGCGCCCATGCCTTTACACAGCCACAGGTATATTTGTTATCTGAGGGTTTTTCTGATAATCTTCTATCTTTATGTCGTCCACCGTAAAGTCGTAGAAGTCCTTTACGTCAGGATTCAGGCTGAACTTAGGCGCAGGGAACTGCGGTCTTTCTATCAGCTCCCTGATTATATCCACATGCCTGTCGTAAATGTGCGCATCCGCTATCACGTGAACGAACTCTCCCGGCACCAGTCCCGTTACCTGAGCCAGCATATGTACAAGAACGGAATACTGCACCACGTTCCAGTTGTTGGCTGCCAGTATATCCTGGGAGCGCTGGTTGAGTATGGCGTTCAGCTTGTTTCCCGTAACATTGAAGGTCATGCTGTAGGCGCACGGCTCCAGTCCCATCTCAGTCAGATCCGCAAAATTATATATGTTGGTCATTATTCTTCTGGAATACGGCGTGTTCTTCAGCTGCCATATCACGTTGTCCACCTGATCCATCTCACCGTGAGGGAACTTGTATCTGACTCCCAGCTGATAGCCGTATGCCTTGCCAATTGAGCCGTTTTCATCTGCCCATGAATCCCATATCTTCCCTCTCAAATCCTTTATATTGTTGGATTTCTTCTGCCATATCCAGAGAAGCTCATCCACCGCCGTCTTGATGGCCGTCGGTCTCAGCGTCAGCGCCGGAAATTCCTCCTGAAGGTCGTATCTGTTGACTACGCCGAATTTCTTGATGGTGTGGGCCGGTGTGCCATCCTCCCATCTTGGTCTGACCTCCTGACCCTCACTGGAATATCCGTTGTCCAGAATATCCCGGCACATGCTTACAAACAGTTTATCTGCCTTGCTCATATCTTTTCCTCCCCGGATTATTTACAATATCGCATACTTGACCACCAGTCCGATGACGCCAAGCACGATGATCACGATGCACGTTTTCTCCATGGTGTTGAGATCCTTCAGACCCTTTGTCTTGACGCCCTCTTCCTCCTGCCTTCGCCTGTTTTCCTCTGTGTACTGCCGGTTGGTCTTAACGTAATCGAAAAGCATTTCTCCTGTTTTGTTCCTGTACTGCTTTTTCTTTTTTTCCTTCTTTACTTTCTGTTTCTTCGGCATTTCTTTTCTCCAAAATTCTCCGCTCCGCAGCATCATGCAAAAGGCGCCTTGTAAAAGCTCCTTGCTCTGCGAAGGCCCTGCGCTTTGCAAAATCTCCTTGCTCTGCAAAAGCCCTGCGCTTTGCAAAAGCTCCTTGCTCTGCGAAGGCCCTGCGCCTTGCAAAATCTCCTTGTTCTGCAAAAGCCCTGCGCTTTGCATATCCTCGGCTCTGGCCTCTTATCGCTCCTCGGCGATGGCAAAGGCTCTTTCCATTATCTCCGACAGCCGCCCTTCCTCCTCCGCCAGATAAAGATATCCGACCAGGGCTTCAAAGGCCGTCGCCCACTTGTACGTCACCGGATCTGCGCTTCTCGACTTGGAGCGGTACTTCCTGTTCCGCGCCCTCTTCACCAGCCGCTGCTCCTCCTCCGTCAGATCATCAAACAGCGACCTGACGATGGCGGACTGCGCCTTGGCGCTGACATAGCCGGTGGAAAGCCTGTGGAGCCTGTTGACGTCGGCAGTCCCCGTTGAAAGAATATGCTCCCGCACCGCCTGCTCATATACGGCGTCGCCCATGTAAGCCAAGGCTGTCGTATTCATCATTTTAACTTTTTCTCTATCCATATGCTTATGCTTCTCCGATGATCCTGCAGGGATATCGAGTGCAGTAATATCGAGCCTTTTAGTCTCTTATCACCTGAACTCCCTGCGGAGTATCCTTCAATGTGATACCCTTGGCTTTAAGGATATCTCTTATTTCATCTGCTCTCGCAAAGTTCTTTTCTTTTCTTGCCGCCTGTCTCTCATCTATGAGCGCCTGGATTTCCGGCTCTATCTGAGGCGCCTCCTCTTCAGTCTCCTGCTGCAAAAGTCCCAGCACCGATGTAAGCTCATGGAGAAGGTCGAGGCACTTCTGGGCGAATTCCTTCGAAGCTCCGTCCTTCACCGCCGTATTGATGGCTGTGATCAGCTCGAATACCACAGAAATGGCATCTGCTGTGTTCAGGTCGTCATCCATTGCCTCTATGAACTTGTCTCTGAAGGCATCAAAGCCTGCCAGTGTTTCCTTTTCGCCGTCAGTCATCTCTCCCTGTCCCGTGGATATCAGATGTTTGAGGTTGCTCCATGCGTTTCGCATTCTCCTGAGACCGTTCTGCGACTGAGTAAGGATCTCAGGGCTGAAATCAATCGGACCTCTGTAATGTCCGCTCAGTATCAGGAATCGGAGTGTCTCCCCGTCGTATGTCTTCAGCAGATCTCTTACGGTCTTGAAGTTGCCCAGAGATTTTGACATCTTGGTGCCGTCGATGTTTATATAGCCGTTGTGCATCCAGTAGTTGGCGAACTTCTGTCCGTTGCATGCCTCCGACTGGGCGATCTCGTTCTCATGATGAGGGAACTGAAGATCCTCTCCGCCTGCGTGGATATCTATTGTCTTGCCCAGATATTTCCTTGACATGGCCGAGCACTCTATATGCCAGCCCGGTCTTCCCATTCCCCAAGGGGAATCCCATGCGATTTCGCTCTCTTCCTTTCTCTTCTTCCAAAGCGCAAAGTCCAGCGGGTCTTCCTTCTGCTCGCCTACGGCGATCCTGGCTCCGGCGATGAGATCGTCGATGTTCTTGCCGCTGAGCTTTCCGTAATCCTCGAACTTTCTTGTCCTGTAGTACACATCTCCGTCCACCTCATAGGCATATCCCTTGTCGATGAGATCCTGAACGAATTTTATTATATCTCCTATGGTTTCTGTAACCTTCGGGTGTACCACAGCCTTCTTTATGTTGAGGGCTGCAGCATCCTTGTAGTATTCCTCGATGTACTTTTCGCTTACCTCTCCGGCGGTGATGCCTTCCTCCTTGGCTCTGTTGATGATCTTGTCGTCTACGTCTGTGAAGTTCTGCACGAATTTCACCTTGTAGCCTCTGTACTCAAGATACTTCCTCATGGTGTCGAAAACCACGAAAGGTCTGGCATTTCCGATGTGAAAATAGTTGTATACGGTAGGTCCGCAAACGTACATTTTCACCTTGCCTTCTTCGATAGGTACGAACTCCTCTTTTTTCCTCGTCATCGTATTATATATCTTCATTCTTCTCCTCCGTTTCATTCTTTTCCGCCATAAGCTCCGCCTGCTTTGCTTTTATCTTCATCGCCCTTTCACCGTATATGGTGTTGAGGGTTCCGTCAGCCATTTCCTTTATGATGGTTTCAAACAAACAGTCCTCTCTGCACTGGACGCATATGTGGCTGTCCGAGTTTTCTTCCCTTTCGCACAGGAGCATCTCCAGCTCCACAACTCTTCGTCTTAGGCACTCCAGCTCCACTGCTACAGGATCCGGCAGATCCACCTGATCCAGATCCTTGGCAGGCTTGCCGTCACGCCTTACGATGGTGCCCGGGATTCCCACTACGGTACAGCCGTCGGGTACCTCCTTGAGGACCACGGAGCCTGCGCCTATTTTGACGTCGTTGCCCACCTTGAACGGTCCCAGTACCTTGGCGCCGCTGCTTATCACCACTCTGTCACCGATGGTTGGATGCCTCTTGCCGGTGTCCTTTCCCGTACCTCCCAGGGTAACTCCCTGATATATGGTCACATCGTCGCCCACCTCGCTGGTTTCGCCTATTACCACAGCCATTCCGTGGTCTATCACACATCTTCTGCCTATTTTGGCACCCGGATGTATTTCTATGCCTGTGAACCATCTGGCAATCTGGGAAATGATTCTCGCCAGCAGCTTCATGTTATGTAAATAAAGCCAGTGAGCAGGCCGATGAAATATCAGCGACCAGATGCCGGGGTAGCACAGCAGCACTTCAAGCCCTGTTCTCGCCGCCGGGTCCTGCTCCAGTATGGCATTTATGTCTTCCTTTACTTCCTTGAAAAACGCCATTGTTTTTCCTCCGTTGTCCGTATTTATGCAGGTAAATCCGCATACCAAAAGAACGGGTAGACATACCCGTTCTTTATCATATCATATATGCCATTTCTGCGCAAGGTACGTACTTTGACGATTGCACGTGCGCT
>CAUDEQ010000090.1 GCA_958448635.1 uncultured Bacillota bacterium
GTGAATAAAGAAAATTATCAAAACAGCTGTATTTAATTGTATAAAAGGCAAATTTATGCTACAATATTTTATGTATGCTTATAAGCAAAAAAGGAGAGGTCAAAATGTCGAAAGAAAAAAATCTCCAGCAGTATGGTGCGGAGCAGATACAAGTTCTTGAAGGTCTTGAGGCAGTCAGAAAAAGACCCGGAATGTATATAGGAAGTACGGGGTTGAGGGGACTTCATCATCTGGTTTACGAGGTTGTGGACAACAGCATTGATGAAGCGCTGGCAGGATTTTGTAATAATATAAACGTTGTTATTCATAAGGACAATTCCATCACGGTTGAGGATGACGGCAGAGGAATGCCGGTGGATAATCATCCTAAGCTTGGTATACCTGCAGTTGAAGTAATTCATACAGTGCTTCATGCCGGAGGTAAATTCGGAGGTGGAGGATACAAGGTTTCAGGAGGTCTTCACGGTGTAGGAGCATCTGTTGTAAATGCTCTTTCAACCAGGATGGAGGTTGAAGTAAAGAGAAACGGCAAGATATATAAGCAGGCCTACGAAAGAGGTAAGACTGTTATGCCTCTGGAGGAAATAGGTAATTCAAGAAAGACGGGATCAAAGAGTACATTCTGGCCTGACCCTGAAATCTTCGACGATGTGGTATACGATTTTGAAACTCTGGAGAGAAGACTCAGGGAAATGGCATTTCTCAACAAGGGAATAAAAATAACCCTCAAGGATGAGAGAGAAGGAAAGAAAAACGAAGAAGAATTCCACTATGAAGGCGGTATAAAGGAGTTTGTAAAGCACCTCAATACCAATAAAGAGCCTATACATGAGGATATCGTATACTTCGAGGTCAAGGATAAAACGAGAGAAGTAGAGGTAGCTCTTCAGTATACCGACAGATATAATGAAATGATGCTTTCATACGCCAACAATATCAATACTACAGAAGGCGGATTTCACATGGTGGGTCTTAAAACGGCTCTTACTAGAACAGTAAACGACTATGCCAGAAAGGCCAAGCTACTCAAGGACAGCGATGATGCTTTGTCAGGAGAGGATGTTAGAGAAGGCCTTACGGCAATAGTATCTGTAAAGCTCACCGAGCCTCAGTTTGAAGGACAGACCAAGACGAAGCTGGGTAACAGCGATATGAGGGGTTTTGTTGAAACTGCCACTGCAGAGAATATGATGTATTTTCTCGAGGAAAATCCATCTCAGGCAAAGGTGATCATAGATAAATGTCTGAGAGCGGCAAGGGCGAGAGAAGCTGCCAGAAAGGCAAGGGATCTTACAAGAAGAAAGAGCGTGCTTGACGGCATTTCCATGCCGGGAAAGCTGGCTGACTGTTCCGAAAAAAACCCTGAGCTTTCCGAGATATTCCTCGTAGAGGGTGATTCCGCCGGCGGCTCTGCAAAGCAGGGAAGAGACAGGCTGAGACAGGCAGTACTGCCTCTCAGAGGAAAGATTCTGAACGTTGAAAAAGCAAGGCTTGACAGAATTCTCGGTTCAGATGAAATAAAGAATATGATAACAGCATTCGGCTGCGGTATAGGAGCCGATTTTGACGAATCCAAGCTAAGATATCACAAGATAATAATAATGACAGATGCGGATGTCGACGGAGCGCATATCAGAACTCTGCTTCTGACATTCTTCTATAGATATATGACACCATTGATAGAAAAAGGCTATGTATATGCAGCACAGCCTCCTCTCTTTATGACTAAAAAAGGAAAGGAAGTATATTATACTTATTCCGAAAGAGAGCAGGAAAAGCTTATGAGCGAGCTTAATCAGAAGGCCGGAAAAGCTGATATACAGAGATATAAGGGTCTTGGTGAGATGGATTTCCATCAGCTCTGGGAAACTACGATGGATTACAACAACAGAACGCTTATAAAGATAACCTTGGATGATGCGACAGCAGCGGATGAGATATTCACCACATTGATGGGAGACAAGGTTGCTCCAAGAAGAAAATTTATAGAACAGAATGCCGCTCTGGCAACTCTGGATATTTAAAAAGGAGGAGTTTAAGGGATGCAGAATTTGATCGAAGATCAAAAAATGATAGAGCATGAGATTCATGACGAGATGAAAAACTCCTACATCGACTACGCCATGAGCGTAATCGTAGGAAGAGCTCTTCCTGATGTAAGAGATGGACTTAAGCCTGTACACAGAAGAATACTTTACGGTATGGCAGGTCTTGGAGTTACTCCGGACAAGCCTTTTAAGAAATCGGCTCGTATAGTCGGCGAAGTAATGGGTAAATATCACCCTCACGGTGACAGGTCCATATACGACGCCATGGTAAGACTGGCTCAGGACTTTTCAACGAGATATATGTTGGTGGACGGTCACGGAAACTTTGGTTCTGTAGACGGAGACGGCGCAGCCGCCATGCGTTATACGGAAGCAAGGATGTCTCCTTTCTCATTGGAGATGATAAGAGATATCGACAAGGATACCGTAGACTTCATGCCTAACTTCGATGAAGAGGAAAAGGAGCCTGTAGTACTTCCCGCAAGATTTCCAAATCTTCTGGTAAACGGCAGTAACGGTATCGCAGTAGGTATGGCAACATCAATACCTCCACACAACCTCGGAGAGGTAATAGATGCTACCGTAAAAATGATAGATGATGAGAATTGTACAATAGAGGATCTCATCAAGATAGTAAAGGGACCTGATTTTCCTACCGGCGCACAGATTCTGGGGAAGAAAGGCGCACGTGAAGCATATATGACAGGTCAGGGAAAGGTCATGGTTCGTGCTGTTGCCAATATAGAGGAAACAGACAGGGGAAAATCTCAGATAATAGTCACTGAGATACCTTTCCAGGTAAACAAAGCAAGACTTCTTGAAAAGATAGGTGAGCTTGTAAGGGATAAGAGAATAGAAGGAATTTCAGCCATAAGAGATGAATCCAACAGAAACGGCATGCGAATAGTCATAGAGCTTAAGAAGGATGCCAATCCGAGGATAACTCTCAACAGACTTTACAAGCATACTCAGCTTCAGGAAAACTACAGCATGATAATGATCGCCCTTGTGGACGGTCAGCCGAGACTTCTCAATCTCTATGAGATACTTGAAGAATATCTGAAGCATCAAAAAGAGGTTCTGACCAGAAGAACGCAGTTCGACCTCAATAAGGCTGGGGCCAGAGCTCATATACTGGAAGGTCTGAGAATAGCTCTCGACAATATAGATGAAATAATAAAGATAATAAGATCCAGCTACAACGACGCCAAGGAAAAGCTGATGGACAGATTCGGACTTTCGGAGATACAGGCTCAGGCCATATTGGATATGAGGCTGGCAAGACTCCAGGGTCTGGAAAGAGAAAAGATAGAAAACGAGTACAGCGAGCTTATGAAAAAGATTGCCTATTATAATCAGCTTCTGGCAGATGAAAAGCTGCTGATGGGCGTAGTCAAGGATGAGCTGCTGGAGATCAAGGAAAAATATGCCGATAACAGAAGAACAAAGATAACAGCAGATTCCAACGATATGGATGAAGAGGATCTCATCGAGGAAAAGCAGGTGGCCATCACCTTGACACATCTGGGTTATCTGAAGAGAATATCGGCGGATACGTATAAGACTCAGAGAAGAGGCGGTAAGGGAATTACAGGTCTTACAACGAGGGAGAACGACTTCGTAACAAGCCTTATCATGACATCGACACACGATAATCTGATGTTCTTTACGAATACAGGTAAGGCACATAAGATAAAGGCATATGAAATACCTGAGGCGACCAGGACTGCCAAGGGAACTCCTGCCATTAATTTCCTGAACCTGATGCAGAGAGAAAGGATAACCACAGTTATCCCGTTCAGAGATTTCAGGGATGATAAATACCTTATAGCTGTAACTAAGCATGGTACCATAAAGAAGACGGCTATATCGCAGTTCGATACCAACAGAAAGACAGGTCTCATTGCCATAAACCTTAAAGACGATGATGAATTGGTCGACATCAAACAGACCAGCGGTAACGACAACGTCATAATCATCACGAGAAACGGTAAATGCATAAGCTTCTCAGAGGACGATGTAAGACCTATGGGAAGAATCGCAGGTGGTGTAAGAGCCATAAAGCTGGAGGACGATGATGAAGTAGTTTCAATGGAGCTGGTACAGCCTGGAGAAGAGCTTCTTGTTGTCACAGAAAAGGGCTTTGGAAAGAGAACTCCGGTCGAGGATTACAAGATACAGGCAAGAGGCGGCAAGGGTCTGCTGACTTACGATAAGGCCAAATTCAAGAAAACAGGCAGGCTGGTGGGCGCCATCGTTGTTGATGATGAAGACGAGGTTCTTCTCATCAATTCAGAAGGAATCATCATAAGAATAAGAGCAGATGAAGTTTCCAAGCTGGGAAGAGCTACTCAGGGCGTGAAGATAATGAGAACGGATGAGGATATAGAGATAATCTCCATAGCCAAGGTCATTCGTGAAGAAGAGCATGCAGAGGACGTAAGGCTTGCAAAGGCTCAGAAGGCAAAGAAGAAAGAGGAAAAGGAAGAAGAGCAGACAAAGCTCGATATATAATAAAATATGAGGAGATGAAACGATGAAACGTGTTTTTTCAGGCGTTCAGCCTACCGGAAATATTCATATAGGAAATTATCTTGGAGCATTGAAACAGTTTGTTGAGCTGCAGGATGACAACGAGTGCATATACTGTATCGTTGATCTTCACTCAATAACCGTTCCTCAGGACCCCAAGGAGTTGAGAAAGCATATACTCGATGTAGCGGCTCTTTACATGGCGGTAGGTATAGATCCGAAGAAGTCAATAATATTCGTTCAGTCCGATGTTCCCGGACATGCGGAGCTTTCATGGATTCTTACCTGCAATTCGTATACGGGAGAGCTGAGCAGAATGACGCAGTTTAAGGATAAAAGCAAGGGAAGAGAATCTGCACCTGCAGGGCTTTTCACATATCCTATCCTCATGGCTGCAGATATTCTTCTTTATGATACCAATATCGTTCCAGTGGGAAACGATCAGAAGCAGCATATCGAGCTTTGCAGAGATATCGCTATCAGAGTCAATAACACCATAAAGAAGAATACATTTGTAGTTCCTGACGGAAGATTCCTGAAGGCAGGCGCACGTATAATGGCTCTTGATGATCCTACCTCCAAGATGAGCAAGAGCGCAGAGAACATACACAGCAGGATATCCCTTCTTGATGAAGACGGTAAGATTAAGAAATCGATAATGAGATCAACGACCGATTCAGACGGGACTATTCGATTCGATATAGAAAACAAGCCGGGAATCAGCAATCTTCTCAATATCTACAGTGCATTTTCAGGAGAATCCATAGAGGATATCGTTTCCAGATACGAAGGAAGCGGATACGGTGATTTCAAGAAGGATCTCGTTGGAATAACTCAGGAGGCGCTGGCTCCTATCAGACAGAACTTCAATGAAATTAGGGAAAGCCAGGAGCTTCTCGACATACTGAAGGACGGTGCTGAAAAGGCAGGAGCCATAGCTGAAAAGACCATGAAGAGAGTTAAGGAGAATTTCGGGCTGGGATTTTAAAAGTACAATGTATACTTGCTGAAAACATATTGATTTTCTCCCTTTTAAAGACTAAACTCAAGGCAATAAGCTTTAAGAGAGGGGGTTCTCATATGAAAGAATTCAAAATTTCGCACCTGGTAAAGTCTGAGGACTTGAATCATCATGGTACGCTGTTCGCAGGAAGAACGACAGAATGGCTGGTAGAAGCAGGATTTATCACAGCAGCGGCAGAGCATGGAAGACCGCAGGATGTATTGTGTGTCAATGTACACGGATTTACATTTAAAAAGCCTGTGCAAAAGGGTGATATTCTGACGATATACGGCCGTATAGTGAAAGCAGGCAATACGAGTCTTATGGTACATGTTAAGGCAACGTGCGAGATCGCAAAAAGCCAGAATGTTGAAGGCTTCATTACCTTCGTATGTGTAGAACCGGACACAAAGAAAAAGAGACCGCATGGTATCGTTCTCGATGAACCGGAAAACGAAGAAGAAGCAATACTTAGAGAACGTGCACTTCAGATTGTATAGAATCAGCAAAAAATTAAAGAGAGACCTTAATAGAAAAAGAAAAAGCTGCGGATTTCCG
>CAUDEQ010000091.1 GCA_958448635.1 uncultured Bacillota bacterium
GATGAGCTACCTTGAAGCTGTTCTGCCTGATGCCGACAGAGTTCACCCTTCAATGGACAACATATATTCACAGCAGCCTGTTCTCAAGGGCGATTACGAGCATATTCCTGAACTCATCGAAGACGCTGCGTTCTCCGTGGAAGGTTCCTTCTATTCATCGAGAGAGCCCCATCTGTCCATCGAGGGAGATACCGTTCAGGCTTACTACGATGAAGACGGCAAGCTCTGCGTCCACTGCAAGACCATGACGCTGTACTTCGACAGAGACGATATGGCAGAAGCCATCGGAATCCCTGTAGAAGAGCTGAGAGTAATAGAAAATCCTACAGGCGGCTCCTTCGGATGGGCTATGTGCGCCGCTTCATACGCATTGTGCGGAGTGGCTACAAAGGTTACGGGAATGCCGGTTGCGCTTTCCATGACTTATGCGGAATTCATGGCTCTCTCCGGAAAGAGATCGCCTTCATATATCAACGGAAGACTGGCTTGCGACGAAAACGGCAAGTTTATCGCAGGAGAATTCGATGCAGGACTTGACAACGGTGCATATCCTGAAATGGGAGACGACAAGCTGACCAAGATCCTCAGATTCATGTTCTTCCCATACAATATGCCTAACGTGGCAGGTCTGGCAAGATCAGCCGTTACAAACCACAACTTCGGAGTCCCTTACAGAGGATACGGCGCACCTCAGGCTTACACTGCTTCAGAGGCTCTGGTGGATATGCTGGCTGAAAAGGCAGGCATAGATCCATTTGAATTCAGATACAGAAATATCGCTCAGCCGGGAGACCTCAATCTTAACCAGAGAAAGTTCCTCCAGTACCCAATGCAGGAAATGATGGATAAGATGAAGCCTATGTATGACGAGGCTGTCAAGAAGACCAGGGAATTCAATAAGGCTTCAGACGGCAAACTCAAGAGAGGTGTCGGTCTGGCATGGGGCGGATACAACGTAGGTCTCGGCGGTGTCGATGAGGCAAGCGTTGCCATCGAGCTGATGCCTGACGGCACATTCAGAAAATACGATACTTGGCAGGATCAGGGTCAGGGCGGAGACGCAGGCTCCCTCGTATGTACTCTCGAAGCGATGAGACCATACTTCCCTGACATCACACCTGACGACATCAAGCTGGTGCAGACGGACAGCAAGTACTGCCCTAACACAGGTGAATCCGCAGGCTCAAGATCTCACTTTGCCAACGGTAAAGCTTCCATACTGGCTGCAAAGAACATAGCAGAAGCCATGAAGAAGGAAGACGGAACATACAGAACATACGACGAAATGGTGGCTGAAGGCATACCTACGAGATACGAAGGCAACTGGGCTGCTGCCGACGAATGGGATTACTTCGACTTCCTGGACCCTAACGATGGTCAGGGCGAACCGACATACGCATACACTTATGCTCTGTTCATGTCAGAGGTAGAGGTTGACACAGAAACAGGAAAGACAAAAGTTCTCAGCATGAGATGCGTAGACTGGGTAGGTAAGGTCGGAAACATCCAGTCCGTAAACGGCCAGGCATACGGCGGAATGTCCCACGCCATCGGCTTCGCACTCAGCGAAAACTACGAGGATGTCAAGAAGCATACAAACCCATATTCAGCAGGTGTTCCTTACATCAAGGATATCCCTGATGATATGACTGTAATACACCTTGACGGATTCGATGAAAGAGGACCTTTCGGCTCATCAGGAGCTTCCGAAGCCTTCCAGTCATCGGATCACATGGCTATCATCAATGCCATCAACAACGCTGTAGGCGTAAGAATCTACGAGCTGCCTGCAACTCCTGAAAAGGTCAAGGCAGGTATAGATGCCCTTGCCAAGGGCGAGCCTAACCCTAACGTACCTAAGAAGTACTTCCTGGGCTCCGATCTCTATGAGGAGCTGGAAAATATCAAGGCGAACCCGCTCAGCTGGGAAGAATAATCTTCTCCTTGTGACATCGTACAAAATACGCAGACCGCTGCACCTGCAGTGGTCTGCATTTTATAATCATCATTTATTTTTCCGTAGTCAGGAGAACCCGCTTATGGATATGCAAACATATTACGAGCAGTTTGAAAACTGCCTCCAGGAGGAGCGCGCCTTTTGCTCCGACGACTGCCCTTTCCACATGGACGTCCTGGATTTCCAGGAAAAGCTGTCCGCCGGCAGATACAGCGCCGCTTATAAGGTTTTCAGAAATGCCGTGGCATTTCCTGAGATCATCGCAGCCATATGCCCTCAGTACTGCACCGCCGACTGTCCGAGAAACAGTCTGGGCGGCGCCATACAGATCAACAGGCTTGAGCGCACATGCCTGGAATTCACCGGAAAGAAGGATCCCAACGAGTACAATCTGCCTCCTCGTAAAGGGAAAATAGCCATCATCGGCGCAGGTCTTTCAGGACTTTCATGCGCCTTGAGACTGGCAGCAAAAAAATACCGCATCACCATCTATGAAAAAACCTCTTCCATGGGAGGCAGCCTGCGTCACATACTGCCGGAGGATTTTTTCATGGAAGATATAAACAGGCAATTTAAATACGAAAGCTACACTCTGCATACAGATACAGAGATAACCGATATAGATCAGATAACCTCCCGGGGCTTCGATGCCGTCTACATCGCCACAGGAAAAAACGGCAGCGATTTAGGTATGTTCTCATCTACCGGTACTGCCGGAGACACATACTGCCGCCTGATAGACGAAACATCCGCTGCATGCCACTCGGCGACTGCAGTATACGCAGGCGGAGAGCTTCTTGGCAGAGACGTCGTTCATGCTGCCGCCGAGGGACTCATCATAGCCCGTGAAATCGAAGGTTTTCTGAAGGCAGGCATAGCCAGATACCCTGAAGCGCCTGAAAAGAGCAAGGTAGAAGTTGATGTCTCAAATATCACGCCGGAGCCTCAGGTGTCGCCGGCTGAAGCTGCTCCTTCTGCCGATTTCTCCTGCGGGCAGCTTAAGTCCGGAGTCTTCACCGAGGAAGATGCTAAGGCGGAAATCGCACGCTGCCTCAGATGCAGTTGCGATGCATGCAGAAGGTACTGCGACCTCACGGCGTATTTCGACAAGTGGCCGCTCCAGATGCGTGACGACATCATGACCACCACTATGCCGGCGAATTCCATGATACGAAAGGCCCCCGCCATAAGGCTCATCAACATGTGCACCCAGTGCGGTCTCTGCGGAGAAACATGTCCGGGCCAAATAGAGCTGGGCGGCATGATAAAGGAAGCACGCCGCATGATGCACAAGATAGACAGGATGCCCGGCGCTTTCCATCAGTTCTGGGTTAGGGATATGGATTTTGCCAACGGCAAATACGCTGCTCTGGCGAAGTGCCCTCCGGAAAAGACTTCCTGCGGCTATGCATTTTTCCCGGGCTGTCATCTGGGTGCTGCCGATCCTGAATATGTAAAGGGCGCTTACAAGGCGCTGAGGAAGGCTTCCGACGATGTGGGACTTCTGCTGAGGTGCTGCGGTGTTCCCGCAGACTGGGCAGGAAACGAGAAGCATCACGCTGAACAGCTGGCTTCCATGAGGTGCGACTGGGAGAGTCTCGGCAGACCGACGCTGATAATGGCATGTCCTTCCTGCATGAAGCATTTCAGAGAATACATGCCTGAAATAGATGTGGTTTCTCTATATGAGATCATGGACAGCTGGAATGTACCTGTCGCCTCAGCCCGCAATTCGGAAACAGTATATTCAATCTTCGATCCATGTGCAGCAAGAAGCTGCGATGATATGCAGGAGGCTGTAAGAAGTCTTCTGTCCAAATCAGGCGTCGCTCTCGAAGAACTGCCGGGAGGCGATAAGCACGGCTGCTGCGGTTTTGGCGGAAACATAGAGGTCGCCAGCCCCAAGATGGCTCGCAAAATCGCCGGCGAGAGAAGCAGCATCAGCGACAACCCTTATATAACCTACTGCATAAACTGCAGAGACGTATTCCACGACGACGGGAAGGCTGCAGACCATATCCTGAACATACTTCTGGATATCGACGGCCCAGGCGACACACTGCCGACTGTAACGGAGCGCCGCTGCAACAGAGTGAGCCTCAAGGAATCTCTTTTAAATGAAATATGGGGTGAAACCATGAATGAAAAACCTGTTTTTAAATACGATCTCATCATCGGACCTGAAATGAAAGCAAAGATGAACTCCCTGAAGCTCCTGGAGGAGGACATCTGCCATGTACTGGAAATGGGAGAGCTCCACGGACGAAGAGCCTACGATCCCGATACGGGGACATACAAGTGCTACCGCGAGATAGGAAGCATCACATGCTGGCTGGAATACAAGCCGTCAGACAAGGGCTATGAGGTCGTAAACGTATACACGCACAGAATGAAAATAGAGCTGGAGGTGGTCTTCAATGGAAGAAAAACAGACTTTGATCTGCGATAGGTGCAAGGTGAAAATGGAAGAGATCGACGCCAATTTCTCGTATCTGGACAGAACCTTCAGACACAAGGTCGCCAGATGCCCGCAGTGCGGTCAGGTATGCCTCTCCGAGGAGCTTGTCACAGGCAGAATGAGCGAGGTGGAGGCGCTGATAGAGGAAAAATAGCATTATGAGTTATTTCTATGTACAATCATGCTCCGACGGGCATTTTATCATAACCAACAGAAGGCTCAGGCAGGGAGACACATGTCGCAAATGCGGGCTTCCACTCATCGATAAATGTCCTCAATGCGGAGAATATATCAGAAAATGGACTTTATACGGGGCGACGCCTATGCTGCCCGGCAAAAGAGATTACCGGCTGCCGGATGCATGCGAAAAATGCGGCGCTGCCTTTCCATGGAAGAGAGATGATGAGCAAAGCAAAGGAGATTTCAATGGACAAGGAATCACTGTTGAAGGATATGATGCAGGCCAACGAAGAAGCCTCGCTAATAAGAAAAGCATATAACGAAGAAACCTGGGAGGAATATGAAAAGTGCAGCTTTGCATTCTTTCCGGGATGTCAGTTGGGCGCAGCGGAGCCGGAGCTGGTAATCAAGGCTTACGACTCCATACGTTTCCAGCACCCGGACACCGGCATTTTTCTCCACTGCTGCGGCTTCCCTGCCCTGCTCGCCGAGGCGCATGTGCTTATGGAAAAAACCATGTCAGAGCTTAAATCAGGCTGGGAATCCCTCGGAAAGCCTGTAATTATCATGGCATGCATGAACTGCTGCAGGATTATTAATGAAAGGCTTCCCGATATCCCAACGATTTCCATATACAAGCTTCTGAAGGATATGGGTGTCAGCGGAGGATGCAATTCCACCGACTATATTATCATGGACCCTCCGTCCCTTTCGGAAGGTGACGAAACGCCTGCCATCGTCCGCTCTCTGGCGGAGGAGATGGGCGTAAAGCTTCATGAAGCAGCCGAAAAGGCTTCAGAGGCTGAATGGGTTACGAAGGCCGAAGGCGAAATCAAAGGGGAGAATCCCGAAGGCGAAATCAAAAGGGCGAAGCCTGTTGACGATAAAACCGATGCTGCCGGCTTTCCTTATCTGGTATATTCCATCGCCCAGAGAGATGAGATCAAAAGACAGGGTAAGGATGCCGTACATATCCTCGAGCTTATATACGGTATGGGCGATTCCAACGCTCACCTTGAGCATGAGCACGATCACGGGGAACATGACCTGCAGGAAGTGCAGGATAGCCACGACGATAGGGACGCTTCCGACGCACAGGACTGTGACGGCATATGCGGCTCCTGCGCTTTAGGCTGCTGTCCATCTTTGATTAATATCTCCGCCCTGCTGCCTGACGACCGGCAGCGTTTCAGCAACAGGCTTGAATTGAAGGAAGCACTTCTGGAATTTTTCTGGAATGAAGCATAGCGTACATACAAAGCAAGCACAGAAAGCGAAGTAAATCAAGCCCATCATCATCTCGATTATATTTAAAATTACTTATATATTTTAAATATAAATCGGGGGGGGGAATGGTTGAATGTTTTATCCCGATATGATATTATCATTCATATCGATATCATCTAAGAAATATCATATTTTACTCGACAGAAATGGATAATCAGAGCATATTAAAAACATTTGACAGCGTGAACAGAAACGATATAAGCTCAAGCAAGCAAGCAAGGGATAACTGCGCCCTTTTTTTCTGTCAATTCCAAAGCA
>CAUDEQ010000092.1 GCA_958448635.1 uncultured Bacillota bacterium
CACGGTAATTCATATCTATCGGCCGTTACGGCCATATATAGCCTCATCGTTTTGCCTCCATCACGTCTTTTAGCGCTTTAAAAATCGTCCGGAATTTCAACCCCCATAATCACCTGACAAGGCTCTCCTTTGGCAGGAGTGATCTCCACCTCTGTCCGTGGGTTATGTTTGTCATATTTCACTCTGCTCCCATCGGTAGACACGATTATCATGCTGTTATCATCTTCCAAGACTTTATAATGTACCAATACGTCATGTAATGCCTCGTGAAGATTCGTAAGGTCTACCTTCCTCTTTGTAGGCATGTAATATATAGCCTTTACATTAACTGGGTCTGCAATTTGATTGAACTTGCCCCTTAGGAAGGGTCCCGAATCTTTCTCATACTGCCTAAATCGTGCAGAAGGAATAATCATCGGCCGTTTTGTTCTTGGATTCGTTATGATTTGCTGGCTGTTTTTCTTTGTTATCGGTGCGAGCGGTATGGTAAAGCACAGAGGCTTTGTCAGATTCTCTTGCTTATTTATCATGGTCGATTCCTCCAGGGCATGTATGCCAGTGTGGTACATAGCCTGTGCCGTCAGCAAACTCCTGTTGTGCCTTCGTCTCGCATGTCGTGCATGATACGACTTCTCCGTTTGGCGTCACTATCCTTTCGGTTCCGCCTGCCTTGTATGCAGCCATCCCAGGGTCGCAAGGCATCATCTTTCCTGCCGCTGTTTTTACCCAAATAATTTCTGCTCCGCAGTATTTACACTTCGCCATGTTCTTCCTCCTTTACTTTGTTTCTTTCGAGTTCTTCCATCGTTATTTGTCCGGACGCCTCTACAAATCCATACAATATATCCGGGTGTTCGTCCCATAGCAGATCTGCTATAACTGTCCCCGGTTCAAGATATCCTGCTCCGAAAGTAGCTACCAACCTGCTCTGGAAGTCTTCTGTGTATTTATATATAATCCCCTTTTTATTATCGATGCGAAGCAGCTGGCTCATAATGGCTGCATGCAGCTGCGCCTCACTCCACTGATCTATCCAGTATTGCCTTAGCTTTAATATGTACTCATAGCCGGTAACTCCTGCAAAAAGCTTATTAGCCTTAACTATGTCTATCTTCCACTTGCTGTTCTTGTTGGTTTTGTCACTTGGCTTCCAGTCCTGATCGATCATGCAGCATATCAGATCCGGCCAAAGTGTATAAAGGTATCTATCAAACTTCTCATATAATGCCTTTATAACCGGCATATACCTTTGATTGATAATATGCTTATCATCAAGCTTAAGCCACATCAAATTTTCCTTGTCGTATATCGGGCCTCCATTGCCATTATGTGCCAATATAAAATTGTTGTTCTCGACATCGATCGTTCTTAATACTTCACTGTCTTTAAAGACTTTTAAAGTTAACATTTTCTCCTCCTTTAGGTAGTTGCGCCGCTTTATACCGCTCTATAGCCGCTTTTACATCAGTAGGCAACAAATCATACTCTGCTTGTTGGATTTGTTTTGCCCTGAATGATCGCATAAAGTTACTTGCCACAACCGTTTGTAAATCTCTGCTGTCCTGCAGTGCCCATTCTCTCAGCTGCGTCGGTCTTACTATCGACTGTATCGACTCCGGCAGCTTCTCCCACTCTTCGTTTGCCCTTTCAATATATCCGCTGTGTTTTATTGCTTTGCTCACAAGCGCCCAGGCTTCAACCTCAGTCATTGTATCCGGCTCCGTGATCTGTTTTATCTTGTTCATTACCTGTCCCGGAGATGGCGGAAAACCTTTTGTGTCAGCGAGAATGCAGCCTTTAAGTGCTGCTGCCACCAGCTGCACAGGCTCTTCTGCGAAAAGAGCCGCCCACATATTTACCGTCTCCGTGAGTTCGTCGGCTGTCATGCCTCTGACTGCTGTTGGATATGCAGCATACATTGTCCTTATAATTTCCCTTGCTTCTTCGCGTGTCATATTTGACTCCAATCTATACTTCCATCTTTTTTGGTTGCCCTCACATCATCCATTGCTCCGGCGTTCTCCCAGCTGTTCAGGATGCCTTTTATGTAAGCAATCGTTCGTTTACCTCTATCTGCAGAACGTTTTATAGCCTCTGTGACCCATTCCTCAGAATAATCTTCTGTGAGAGCTAACAGTTCATCCGCAGCATGCGGTGTTATTTTAAATCCGCAGGCCTCGAACACAGAGAAGACGGCGCCTACAGCTTCCTTCTCTACTCTACTTTTCTCTACTCTACTTTTCTCTACTCTACTTTTCTCTACTCTACTTTTCTCTACTCTACTTTGGGGATTGTTTTGACAATCTATCCCGTTTATTTGTGTTTTATCGGGGTTTCTTTGCAAATTTACGTTTTTAAAGGTAATTTTTTTAGAAATACTTGTTGGGACATCTCTTTTATCATATATGTCCAACAACCAGTATTCCTTGAAAACTTCGATATTATCACGTGTACTTATCGCTCGTAAGTATCTCCGTTGGATACCCCGAGAGGTCAGAACACCAAACGCCTCAAAAACCCCACTATCAAAAATGGAACGTCGGAGGCACCCCTGAACAACCTCTCTTATGGTATTAGCGTCGCAACCACAGCCCACGGCTTCCGCCACGAGAATGCAGTCGTCGTCATCGCAGGTAGAAAAGTATCCATTTTCCTTATAAATCGAGCATAGAAGCTGCAATACTATCATTACGCCTTTCAGCCCATACTCTCCCTTTAACAAACGTACCTTCTTATCTTGCAAGAACCCCACATCTAACGGAAAGTAATCTATACCTTCTTTTAGTGGCCTTGCCAAAACATCACCTCCCCGGACACACAAACATGTGTGGCATATATCCATATTGGACCTTGCTTCTATCCATTCCCATAAATGGCTTATAGATCAAACAGTCCTTCAGGATCTGTGCATCATAATTCATATATTCCACAAGCCAGCGTTTTCCTTCGCCGGGAATATAGAGCACCGGTTCCTCTTGTACGGCGATCCACATTCCCGACATAAGCCTTACCCACTTTATGACCTCACCACAGTTGTGACAGTACCAGTCTCCACGATATCTACTCGTCAGAGCCATCTTCCTCACCTTCAATATATTGGCTTGCGATATACTCATCATATTCATCTCTGCGAGGGTCTTTATTGCCAGGCTCGAGCTTGTAGTATTCAGTAATACCTTCAAGTCTCTTGGTGCCCCTGCAGTATTCACAATGTCCGCAACGTTTAGGCTTTATCTGTCCACTCTTGACTGCATATATATGTGCAATGTTTTCGTATATCTTGTCCAGCTCCAGATCAAGACGCTGCCGGTGATTAAGGCTTATCATTTCCTTATCCGGCGGATCCTGCTTGGATAAGCACACGAGAATGAATGAAGGGTCCGCATCACGCCCGGTGTACTGCTTTTCTATCTCACAGTACACTGCAGCTCTCATAAGGTAGTTGAACGTCTCAACGAATGAAACCTTCTTTCCTGCTGCAGGATCATATCTTGTTTCCCAGATGTTAGCCACTGTCTTCCAGTCAATGATCATATGAAGATTCGGGATATATTTATCGAGCCTTATCTTCCAGGGATACTTACCAAATAGCTTTCCCGTCATGATCATCTCGTTTTCTCCAGGCATATCTATCAGGCGCTTTATCGCCGGATCGTTCTCGGCAGCCTCTATCATTTTGTCAGCTTGCACATACGGCGCTTTTTTGCCTGTAATCTCGATTCCCCGCGCTTTAGTGCTCTTCGTCTTATATATTTCATCAAAATGCACCTGGCAGAACTCCTCATGTGCCTCAGGTCCTTCAAAATATGTATGGAAGTAATTTCCTACAAGAAAAGCCTCACTGTCCTCCCTTACGAATCTTTTCTGGAGCTTTGCCATAGCTCTGGCCTCGCAGTCAAGGAACTCTTCGTACTGGGAGCAGGACAGATACTCTCTGTCCGCTTCCGGTGTATAATAGTTATCTCTTGTCAGTTGCAGTTGCATCCGCCTCACCATCCATTTCCATCTGCTCCATCATCATCTCTGCCTCAGCTTCCGCAGCCTCCGCAGCTTCAATCTCTGCTTTTTCTTCTTCCGTAAAGAGTTCCTTTTCTCCATCCTCTTCCGGAGCTGCGTCGGTTTCTTTTTTCGATTCAACCGGTTCTTCCTTTTCGGGCTGTACTTCTTCAGGCTGTCCGAATATCGCAACCTCTGCCGATGTAGTGAGTTCTTCGTCGGCCACATCTATGACATCTGCATCCGCATCATGGATTCTGTTGGTATATTCGTATTCACGCTCAGACGATCTGTTGAAGGCCTCTACCAACACTGGCGAATCGTCGCTGGTGTTGATGAAGAGCTTGCAGGCTCTGTTGATTACCGTCTTCTTTGCCATTTCATCAGGAAATTTAGTGTGTGCCGGTGATTTTCCGCCTGCGGCTCCCTGTCCCCACGCTTTCCTTATCTGATCAATAGTCATGATCTCTACGTACGTTTCTCCGGATTCTCTGGTAAGCACTGCATATGCACCGGTAATCTTGTTCAAATCAATATTTCCGAAATCCTGTGTGTGCTCTACGATCTTTTTAAGACCAGTCTGAGGATCTATCGAATATTTAAAGGCATCGCCCTCATAGATCACATTGGCCCACACATCCTTAACGTCCGAGAATCTCTTTGCTACAGCTATGCTGCCCATATATGATCTCATAAGAGTAAGCTCTCTGTCGTAGACAACAAAATAGCACTGTTTTTTCTGCGGAGTGAGCCCCTGGACTACCATATCCAAAAGGGCATTCGCCACACTTGCCGTAGTGCAGATTTCAAGGGCCGCATTATGGTTGCGATCCTCGCAGTGCTGCAATTCAAGCCACGCAGATTTCAGTGCATTTTCAGGGCTGTAGTTTTCGGGCAGGAAAAGCTCCTTAGCTGATAACATAGTATTTATTTTTGACCCGACAACTTCTGTAATATTCTTTGCTTCTGCTTTAACGATTTTGGTGTTTTTATTAGTGTTTGTCATATTCTCCTCCTTGTGATATACTTATAATGATTTATTTGTATAGCCCGCTTGCCTCTGTGCTGTGGGCTTTACTCATTTTCCGGATCATCTTCCGGATAATCATATGGCCCATCAAAGTAATCTGTTCCGGGGCCATAGTAATCTTTGCTGTAATAAGCATCTAAATCTCCGTCACTTATCGTCATCGCCTAACTCCTTCCCACACATGATGCAGAATTTATGGTCTTTTTCTATCCTGGCGAATCCGCAATTTGAGCATGTCCTGTAGGCTCCGTCTCTTGCGATTCCCTCGTTTCCTTCAAATCCCGGCACCCGTATTATGGATTTCTTTCTTTTCTTTCTCATCAACATCATTTTGTCCTCCTTCTCCAACTGGCCATACCTGCAGCTGTCCGCAATGTTCGCAGTGCAGCCATAGTCTGCCTACCCATTTCATCTGTTTGCCGCATTTTATACAAATTCCACTCATATCACCCTCCACACCGCTACCTTGCGCTTTGTCGTACTGTCATAAGCCTTACCAACAACCTTCACCTTACCTTCGCTTTTCAGCTCTGTGAGCCGTGGCTTGACGGCGTTCAAATCGCTGTATCCCATTTCACACGATATCTGCCTAGCTGTCATTTCTCTATCGCCCATTACAGCAAGGATTTCATCGCATCTGGTAACCGGTCTTTGTATATAGCTTTCGAAGCGAGTTTCGTTTGTTATACTTGATTTCAATCTTAGCTCTCCTTTCTATCTTTTAGTGGTATCACCATCGCCAGTATGCCTGGCAGAAACCACTCACTCCCCACCGCCCAGTATCCTCGGCATTTATAGGTAACAAACACAATTGCCACGCTGAGCAAGGATATGACCAGCACCGCTGTTCTTACCTTCATGCTTCCTCCTTTCGCATTAGCTCGTTTATAGATACTTTGTATAAATCCATAAAAGGTTTGTAATATCTTTCTTCCGTTATCGTCACATTCTCTACAGGCTGTACAGGCTGCCGCTCTGACAATCTTTGCCCGGTAGCTCTATCTATTACTAAAATTTTTTTCTGCAGCATACACTCCTCCTTTCCTTATGTTTCTATTTTCTGATATAACAGATTAGGTAAATCTGCGCTGCCAGTGTTGCCATAAGAATTA
>CAUDEQ010000093.1 GCA_958448635.1 uncultured Bacillota bacterium
AAATGACAGAAGAGGAATATCAGGCTGTTCTGGAAGCAAGAGCTGCTGATAAGGCTGCTGCTGAAAAGGCCATGGAGGCTTAATCATCATTCAAATTATTACTTATAAGTTTCTTAAATAAACACCTAAATGATGAAACGGTATGAGACAATTCTCATACCGTTTCATTATGCCCTCAGGTCTTCCTCCCCCATTAACGCAAATATTGAATTGTCAAACTATTGTTTTTTTGATATCATTATATACATCATATCAGTTGGTATATAATAGAATAAGGAGGTCTTTATGGCTTTTAAACGCAGTGGAATAAGACGAGATAAAAAGAAGCTGTTCAGCGCAGTGATGTGCATCTTTTTTTCACTTATCTTCTTTGGCAGCATTGCCATCAACGGATTTACCATCAGCAAGGTGGTATTCGGCGGTCTGCTGCTTTATTTCGGCATCGCAAATCTGAGATATTCGCGACTGTAGTTTAAAATGACATTATATACACGACAATACTTACCGGAGAAAAATCATGAACAAGTACAAGGAAATCATTAAAGACAGTAAATTTGTAAAGGGGAGCTGCTTCATTCTTTTCAACGCAGTTCTTCTGTATATACTTTATGCTGTCATTAAAAACATCGACTGGGTGACGGACACGATCCTCAGCGGGCTGGGCATTCTTACAGAGGCTTTCTGGCCGCTGATAATAGGTCTGATCCTGGCTTACCTGCTGAACCCTCTTTCGGAGATCATAGATAAAAAGCTGGTCACCAAGCTGATAAGGATCCCTGACGATCCCATCAAGGCAGAAAAGAGAGAAAACCTCAGCCATTTCATCAGCGTGCTTTTCACGATAATCATCGTGATCGCCGCAATTATTGCCATAATATACGGCTTTACTGCATTGCTCATCGGGCGCCTCGTATTCGAAGATCTGTCAGCTCTGATGAAGGACTTCGTATCTGCCGTCGTCAGCTACGAGGACACCTTCAAGAACTGGATAGCCACCAGGATCCCTGACGGAATGCTCTCTGAAAAGCTCAGTGAGTTTGCCAATGGCATCGTGGGCTGGATAAGCGAAAACATCAGCGTAACCAATGTTATATCCACCTTCACAAGCATAGGCGGCAGCGTTGTTAACATCGTCATCGGCGTAATCATTTCCATATACTTGATGAAGGATAAGAAGTTCTTCCTGGGGCTTTGGAGAAAATTCCTCCACCTTACTCTTCCTCAGAAGAGCAACGCAGTAGTGACGGAAACACTCAGCGAAATAAACGGCGTGCTTTCCAAATTCATAAGGGGAGCTTTGCTGGACGCACTGATCATCGCCATACTTTCCTCAATCGGACTTTCGATTGCCGGACTTGAGGCCGCAGTATTCATCGGAGTGTTTGCAGGGATCTGCAATGTAATACCTTACTTCGGACCTGTTCTGGGCATGGTGCCCGCCTTCCTCATGGGGCTGTTCACCGACGGCTTCTGGCAGGGCGCACTGGCGGTAATCGTTCTGCTGGTAATACAGCAGATAGACGCCAACCTGATATATCCTAAGATAGTCGGCTCATCCACAGGGCTGCATCCTCTCATGGTTCTGCTTTCCGTCAGCGTATTCGGCTACTTCGGCGGTATCATAGGAATGCTTCTGGCAGTTCCCATCGCCGGCATCATTCAGCTCTTCGTCGTAAAGTGGGCAACGGGCAAGGAGAAAAAGCTTCAGGCACGTCAAGAGACTGTCGAAGGAGAAAAGGGCTGCATTGAAGAAGCAAACAGCTGCATCGAAGAAGAGAACAGCTGTGCTGAAGGAGAAAAGGGCGATGCATAAGCTTCGCTATTTCCCCGTGGGGACTGTTGCCCACGAGGGTTTTCCCTTGAGGACTGTTTCTCACGAGGGATGCTTCCGCGAGGGAGGCTTTTTCCCAAGCGATATTTTTTACAATGGCTGTTTTTCGCAGCAGACAAATCAACAATAAGTCAACAGCAATAGCAACAAAAAAGTCGGCATATGCCGACTTTTTTTCATTGCTATTAATATCCAGCTAAGGCTGCCGCTTAAAGTCTCTCAATGCGGCCGGCCTTTTTATGTATCACACTCATTTTACCTTTTCATGTGTCCCTGCTGCTATATTACTCTTCCCCGGATCGCTCAGCGGCGTAATTTTCCTGGCAAGATAAATTGCCGGAGTATCGGAAAGACTTGTGATTATAAATACAAGATATCCTCCCACGCATATGCTGATGAGGGTTTTGGTGTCATATACACCCGCAAATGCGGCTACGTTGTAAAGCACGGTATTGGCAGCCTGTGAGACAAGTGTGGAAAAATTGTTCCTGACCCACAGGAATCTCCTGCTGTCTCCGCACAGTCTCGCTGTGAAGCTCCACCACTTATGATAAAGCCATACGTCAAGTCTCTGGCAGATGGCGTATACCACAAGGCTGGCTGCGATAACTCTAGGAGTGTTGGAAAATATCACGCTGAAGCTCTCACCGGCCCAGTCTCCTGCAGATGGCTCATATAGCAGCCAGCTCTGGGAGATCACTATAAAGGCGATGGAAGCCACTATTCCCAGATTAACTGCCTTTTTCGCCATGCCTGCTCCTTCCTTCTCGCTGAGGATATCCGTCACCAGGAAGGTGGATGCAAAGAGCACATTGCCCAGCGTCTGCTCTATGCCAAAGGCCTCCACAACTCGAAGAACCTCGATGTTGGCAAGAATGGTAGCTATGACCGTCCAGCAGAACAGCCCCGCTGTACCGAAATACTTGTACATCAGCACAACAGCTCCGTAAATTACAACGATAGATGCAATCAGTAAAATTTCATTATTCATTTTTTATCTCCTTAGTTTTGTTTTTAGACAGGATGGTTTCGAACTGTCTCTTTCGGCATTAAATGCCCGCCGTTATTCCTTCCATGCTTTTTCAACGGCTTCTGCTACTATATCGGCTGCGCCCGGATAAAAGGCGCTCGGTATGATGTAGTCCGGCTCCAGCTCTTCGTCCTTGATTATTCCTGCAAGTGCAAAGGCTGCAGCTGTCTTCATCTCCTCTGTTATCCTCTTGGCTCTCGCTGCCAGCGCTCCCTTGAAAAGGCCCGGGAAGATCAGAACATTGTTTATCTGATTAGGGTAGTCGGATCTTCCTGTTCCCACTACTGCGGCTCCTGCCTCTCTGGCGAGATCAGGCAGGATCTCAGGCTCAGGATTAGCCATGGCAAATATGATGGGATCCCTGTTCATGCTTCTTACCATGTCCTGAGTCAGCACACCTGCTGCCGAAACTCCGATAAAGAGATCCCTGCCCTTTACAGCATCGGCAAGGCTTCCCTCAATGTTATCGCTGTTGGTCACTGCGGTAAGGCGTTTCTTGGCTTCGTTGAGATCATTTCTCGACTTGTTGAGTATGCCTTTACTGTCGCATGCCACGATATCCCTGATACCCAGGTTCATCAGCATCTTGGCTATGGCAGTTCCCGCTGCTCCCGCTCCGTTGATCACGGCTCTCATGGAATCAAGGCTCCTGCCTGTCAGCTTTGCCGAGTTGATCACCGCTGCAGATACCACCACCGCAGTACCGTGCTGGTCATCATGGAAAACAGGTATATCCACAGCCGCCTGCAGCTTTTCCTCGATCTCAAAGCATCTTGGGGCGGAAATGTCCTCAAGATTTATTCCTCCCAATGTCGGAGCGATGTTCTTGACGATGTTGACGATCTCATCGACATCCTGAGTTTCCAGACATATAGGGAAGGCATCTATCCCGGCAAACTCCTTGAAGAGAAGCGATTTGCCGTCCATTACCGGAATGGAGGCAAGTCCACCTATATTGCCCAACCCCAGAACTGCTGAGCCGTCTGAAACGACAGCCACTATGTTCGATTTGTTGGTGTACTTATATACATCATCGGGGTTTTCATGGATCCTTCTGCAAGGCTCCGCAACACCGGGAGTGTATGCGGTGGAAAGATCATCCTTGTTTTCCACCCTTACCTTGCTGACAACGGCCATTTTCCCCTTGTTTTCTTCGTGCATCTTAAGCGATGCTTTGTAATAATCCATCTGTTTCCTCTTACCTTCGATCCTTTTCTGTTATTTTGCCGGCTTCCATGAGCTCTTGAGTCCGACTATCTTGTTGAACACCTTTTCATCATCTGTGGTCAGCTTTTCATCGGCAATGTAGTATCCCTTTCTGAAGAACTGGAATCTTTCTCCGGCCTTGGTCTCCATCACCGACGGCTCAGCGTATCCTACAGTCTCGACCACCGATTCTGGATTTAAGATCTGCTTATCGTCCTCGCCGTCTATCATGAGATAGTCGTAATTTCTGATCCTGATCCTGACTGCTGTGGCAGCATCCACCCAATGTATGGTTCCCTTGACCTTTCGGCCTTCGAAGCCGCTGCCGCTTTTAGTCTCGGGATCGTATGTGCAGTGAAGCTCCTTAACGGTACCGTCATCGTTCTTGATGACTTCATTGCAGGTGATGAAATATGCTCCCTTGAATCTCACTTCATTGCCTGGGAACAGTCTGAAGTATTTCTTTACGGGCACCTCCATGAAATCGTCGCCGTCCACATACAGCTCGCGGCTGAACGGAACCTTCCTGCTGCCCATTTCCGGAGCTTCCCTGTTGTTCTCTATTTCCATCTCTTCAGTCATATCCTCAGGATAATTTGTGATGACGATTTTGATGGGGTTTTCCACGACGTTTCTGCTTTCCACCTTGTTTTTCAGATCTTCTCTGACACAATGCTCCAGAAGACCCACGTCCACCTTGCTGTTGGCTTTGGCAACGCCTATCCTCTCGCAGAAGTCTCTCACCGCTTCAGGTGTGTAGCCTCTCCTTCTTATTCCTGCTATGGTAGGCATTCTAGGATCATCCCAGCCGTCTACTGTGCCGTTATCCACCATCTCCTTGAGGTATCGCTTGCTCATCACCGTGTTGGTTAGGTTGAGCCTGGCGAACTCTATCTGCTGAGGCGGAGTCGGCCATCTGCCCAACTCTCTCAGTACCCAGTCGTAAAGAGGCCTGTGGTCCTCGAACTCAAGGGTGCATATGGAGTGGGTGATCCCTTCTATGGCGTCCTCTATAGGGTGGGCAAAGTCGTACATCGGATATATGCACCATTTGCTGCCGGTGTTATGATGCTCTGCATGGGCGATCCTGTAGATTACAGGGTCACGCATGTTCATGTTTGGCGAGGCCATGTCTATCCTGGCTCTCAGCACCTTTTCACCGTCCTTGTACTTGCCCTCCTTCATTTCGTTGAAAAGCTCCAGGTTCTCTTCGATACTCCTGTTTCTGTAAGGGCTTTCCTTTCCGGGCTCCTTGAGGGTTCCTCTGTATTCCTTTATCTCTTCGGCGTTGAGGTCGCATACATACGCCTTGCCGGCTTTTATCAGCTCAACTGCACATTCATACATCTCATCGAAATAATCCGATGCCCACAGTCGTTCATCCCATTGGAATCCCAGCCACTTTACGTCCTCCTCGATGGAATTGACGTATTCCATGTCCTCCTTGACAGGGTTGGTATCGTCATACCTAAGGTTGCATTTTCCATTGTACTTCTGGGCTGTGGTGAAATTGAGGCATATGGATTTAGCATGTCCTATATGAAGATAGCCGTTGGGCTCCGGCGGGAATCTTGTATGGACCTTGTCTCCATACTTCTGCGCTTCAAGATCCTTTTCTATGATGTTGTGAATAAAATTCGTATTTTCAGCCATTACAAACCTCCGTATACGCTCTATTTTAAATCGCAATGCACCCATTATGCATTTTGACATTTTATTATATCAAAACATGGTATGTAAATGCAACAACAGACGTGGTAAT
>CAUDEQ010000094.1 GCA_958448635.1 uncultured Bacillota bacterium
CCGCTGTAAACTCATCCTTGCTCTCCCACGGGACGTTACCTGAAAATCTAAGCTACACATTGTATAAATAATTCACTCGTCTGACATATATATTCCATATCAAATCCGATAACCGACAAAATACTCCCCATAAAAAAACCTTCTCCACAAGGGCTTTGCCTTGTGGAGAAGGTCTTATCGGTTCTTATTCTTTCCTGAGCTTTTCCGAGCGTGCATCAGCCTACAGTCAGAGACGGTGCGGTGTAAACCCTTGAGGCCATTTCCGCATCCAGGCTGTAAAGCCCCTTGCTGTCAGAGCCGAACAGCTCAAACTTCTTGACATTGTCATCTGCAACGTCCTCTTCTTCAGCCTGTTCCTTAACAAACCAGTTGAGGAACTGCATAGTTCTGAAATCGTTTTCCTTGTATGCCACTGAATATATGTCGTTTATCAGTCCGGTTACGATCCTTTCATGCTCCGCTCCTGCCTTCAGCGGATCTATGAACTCCTTGAATTCCTTATCCGGCTTGGCGATGGCTTCAAGGACTACAGCCTCACCGTTCTGCTGTATATAATCCATGAACAGCAGCGCATGATCTCTTTCCTCCTGAGCCTGGATCTTGTACCAGTTGTAGTATCCGTCAAGGCCTTCATTCTTGTAGTAATTTGCCATATCCAGATAGAGATACGCCGAATAGAATTCCGCATTAACCTGTGCGTTGAGCATTTCAACTATTTTTTTCGATAACATCGCAGCACCCTCCTTCATGTTTATATGAAGATTATATCATGGTGGATTTTAATTGTCCACAGCATATAACCAAACTAGTCCAGAATGCTGCGGCTGAGGCTGCCGGAGAATTCATCAGAATTCCTTCCTTTCATATATCTTCATCGATATCAACAGCGAAACAGCTGCGATGACAAAGCCTATAGCCCAGAACGCCGCCATCGCAGGAACTGCTCCCTGAGAAAGGATGCCCGGTATTTCCGTCTCCATCAGCCTATCCACAGCAGGGATCCTGCCGAGAAGAAAAACACCCAGCACCAGCACAGCTATGACTCCCAGAAAGATGAAGCGCCCCTTTTCCACGCCGAACTTCAGAAGCACAGGCATGATGATACCGTTGAGGATCATTCCCAGAGGTACAGATGCAAATGCCAGCAGCACGGTCTCGCCCGGCTCGCCGCCTATTATCACGCCTCCCACCGCTGCTATGACTGCCACCACTGCCGCCACGATGATGAGAAATACGTATTTTGAGATCACCAGCTGCTTCCTCGATACAGGCATGGTCACCGCGAAGCGCTCCCACTTGCTCCTCTCATCGTATGCCAGCGACAGTATGGGTATCATTATTATCAGCATCTGCATCACACCTGCGAAGAATGCCGGATTCTCATTGAAATATCCCACCGCAAGCCACAGCACCGTGATGGCCAGATACAGCCCTGCCTGCCCCTTCATATTTATAATATCCTTTAAGATCAACCCTTTCATCTCTTCTCCTCCTTGATCAGGAACACCATGATGTCCTCTATTGATGCGTCATCGGTTATCAGCGCAGGATTCACTATATCCCTCAGCGCCAGAACCTCCATACCGAACATACCCTCTCTAACGGCAACTATCGCCGCCTTGTCTATAGCCTCAAAATTCTCTTTCCCACATCTTACGATGGCGTACCTCTCCAGCATGCTGTCCTTGCTGTCGCTGATGAGAACCTTCCCCTTATGGATAAACGTGATGTAGTCGCAGATCTTTTCAAGATCGCTGAGGATGTGTGATGAAATGAGAACGCTCCTGTCCTCGTCCTGTATGAACTCCTGCAGAATGTCCAGCACCTCTTCGCGAACGACAGGATCCAGCCCTGCAGTTGCCTCGTCCAGCACCAGCAGCTTGCTGTCATGGGAAAGGGCCTGCGCTATGCTCAGCTTCATTTTCATTCCCTTGGAAAACGTCTTGATCTTCTTGTTCTTCGGTATGTCAAAATCATCGAGACGCCTGGCGAAGGCCTCCCTGTCCCACGTCCTGTAGCAGCTGGCCATAACCTTATCCAGCTGGGTCGTGGTCATATCCTCAGGAAAGCTGCACTCATCCATCACCACGCCGATATGCTCCCTTATATCGCTGTCTTCAGCATCAAAGGGCCTGTCGAACACCCGGACCTCTCCGGCGTCCTTTCCTATAAGACCGAGAAGTATCTTGATAAGAGTCGTCTTGCCCGCTCCGTTTTCCCCTATCAACCCCATGATATATCCTGACGGAAGCGTCATGCTGACCTTATCCAGCTTAAATGAGCCGTAATCCTTGGTAATCTCTGTAAGTTTTATCCCGTTTAACATTTTGTCCTCCCAAAATCCTGTTTATCATCGCCGGCTTCAATCAGAGCTCTTCGCTTTCATGGAGCGTTTCCAGAATCTCCTCCAGCTCCTGCAGCGAAAGCCCGCATCCCTTGGCCATGCTCAGAATCTCTCTGAAATTTTCTTCTATACGTCTGAGATACTCCTCCCTCACCACCTCCGTGTTTTTGCCGGCGACGAAGCTGCCCTTTCCGGTCATGGTCACTATGAAACCGTCCCGCTCCAGCTCCTCATAGGCTCGCTTGGTGGTGATCACGCTTATCTTCAGCTCCTTGGCAAGCAGCCTCATGGAAGGCAGGGCGTCCCCTGCGCTGAGCTGCCCCGAAATGATCTTCTCCCGGATCTGGGAGCTTATCTGATCATATATCGGTTTGCCGCTTGAATTTGATAATATGATATCCAAAAGAATTCCTCCGTTTCATATTGTATATACTCATTATATACAATATTCACATTCTGTCAAGCATAAGTTTTGATTTTTCCCGCAGATATTTGATGCAAAGGGCACAGGCTTCATGCAAAGGGCGCATAAGCTGTTGCACCTCGCTCAAAACCTTGTTAAAATAGTTTAAGCAGCTTGTACCGGCGCAGGCTATTGGTGAAATACCCATCATTCTTACTTACCTGCTCCACGCTGCATCACACAACAATGAAAGGAGATGCGCCTTCTCAATTACGGCGCGCATGAACTATGGATCACAACAAACTGGCAGAGCTTCTGTTTCCCGATATAGACAAGACACCGGAGGATTATGAAAAAATCTTTCCGAAAAGAGATCTTCCTGAAGGTGCGATGGTAACGAGACTCGGTCCCAGCCCTACAGGCTTCATTCATCTGGGGAACCTCTACGGAGCCTTCGTAGACGAACGTCTGGCTCATCAGTCCGGCGGCACATTTTATCTTCGTATCGAGGATACAGATGACAAGAGATATGTGGAGGGTGCAGTAGAAACCATAATCACCTCCCTGAAGTTCTTCGACATCGACTTTGACGAAGGCGCGCTCCTTGACGGAGAGAAGGGAATATACGGACCTTACTTCCAGAGCAGACGAGGAGAGATATATCAGTGCTTTGCAAAGCAGCTGGTAATGCGCGGTCTGGCATACCCTTGCTTCCTTACAGAGGAGGAGCTGGCTGAAATAAGAAGCGCCCAGGAGGCAGCCAAGGAAACCACAGGCATCTACGGCAAATACGCCCAAAAGAGCAGAAGCCTCTCCTACGAAGAAATCGAAGCCTCCATCAAGGCGGGAAAGCCTTATGTTATAAGGCTCAAGTCCTCCGGGAATCACGATCTTCCATCTGAGGAAATCAAGCATATACATGTCAACGACGCCGTGAGAGGCGTACTTTCCATGCCGGAAAACAATCAGGATATCATCATTCTCAAGGCCAACGGGATTCCGACATACCATTTCGCCCACGTAATAGACGATCATTTCATGAGGACCACCCATGTGGTGAGAGGCGAGGAATGGCTCATGTCCCTTCCGATCCACGTTGAGCTTTTCGAGAAGCTGGGCTTTGAGCTGCCTGTATACTGCCATACGGCGCAGCTTCTCAAGCTGGACGACGGCAACAAGAGAAAGCTGAGCAAGAGAAAAGATCCTGAGCTTTCGCTGGACTACTACAGGCAGGAGGGATATCATCCAAAGGCCGTAAAGGAATATCTTCTCACCATCCTCAACTCCAATTTCGAGGAATGGCGCATAGCCAACCCTGACGTTCCTATGGATGATTTCAAATTCACCACCGAGAAGATGAGCAGCGGCGGAGCCCTTTTCGATCTGAACAAGCTCAACGACATATCCAAGGACGTTCTCGTAAAGCTCCCTGCTTCCGAGCTGGCTAAGTTCATGACGGACTGGGCAAGGGAGTTCAGCCCTGAGGTTCTTCCTCTCTTTGAAGGCAACGAGGAATACATCGAAAAGATACTTGATCTTGGCCGCGACGGAAACAAGCCGAGAAAGGATCTCATATATGCAAGGCAGATTTTCGACTTCATCAGCTATTTCTTCGACGAGCATTTCTCCATCGAGGATCAGATCCCTGAAAACGTCAGCGATGAAGACGCCGCCGAGATCCTGAAGCGATACCTTGAAACATACGATCACAGCGACGACCAGAGCCAGTGGTTCGATAAGATCAGGGCCATAGCCACAGACATGGGATATGCAGCCAAGCCGAAGGATTTCAAGAAGAACCCTGACCAGTACAAGGGCCATGTGGGACATGTCAGCACCGTTATAAGAATCGCCGTGATGGGCAGAAGCCAGTCTCCTGACATCTGGGAGATCCAGCAGATTCTCGGCGAAGAACGCACCAGGGAAAGACTCAGCGCACTGATAATGTAAATGCACCGGCGGCTTTACATTTCAGCAAAACCATTTAAATATCACATCACCACATCTCATCCGGGCAGTCCTCACCAAAGGGCTGCTCTTTTTTGCATGTAAATCGGTACATTGCTCTTGTATTGTAAATATTTATTATAAATTATATTAAGAGGGAGGGGGACGCAGCTTATGAAACATTCTGATATCATAGGAATAGCTCTGTGTGATGATTCACATGATGAACTGCAGTCAGTTAAAGCTTTCCTCAACGAGTATATATCGGAAAGAGGACTTGGAGAAAATGTAAGTGTCATCACCTACAATGATCCGTCGGATTTAATTGATGACATACACTCAGATCGGGAATATCACATATATATTCTCGATATTATCATGCCCGGAACCAATGGCCTGCAGCTTGGCAAAATGATACGCCGGAAACAGCCGGACGCCATCATCATATTTCTATCGTCCTCCGACGACTTTTTCCCTCAGGCCTTCGACATCTACGCCTTTCAATACCAGCTGAAGCCTGTCAAGCGCCATAAGCTGTTTGAAATTATGGATAAGGCGCTTTCCTTCTTTTCCACACGGAAAAGAAGGGCTCCATACGCATATCCTTTGACCAGATTCTTTATGCAGAGCTTTTCAGCCGAACCCTCGTGCTTCACCTAAAGGACGGTAAAAGCTATCAGAGCGGATATCTGCGAAATTCCTTTGAAGCTATGGTAAAGCCCCTGCTTGAAGATCCGCATTTCATACATCCTCACAAATCCTATGTGGTCAACCTTGAATGTGTGCGTCGCCTGACGCCGGGAGCTCTGGAAATATCTGATGGCAGCAGCATACCCATATCTCGAAACCGCGCCGCAAATACAAAGAAAGCATATATGGATTTCCTGTTTAACGGCAGCTCCGCTGCAGAAAAGAGGCCGTAGCTCATGGACAGCCAATTACTTATAATCATAACGAGATTGATAACGCCGTTTTTTATCACATTGTGGATTTTCTTCCTTCTTGACTTCAAGGAGCCAAAGAGGAGGCTTCATCTGC
>CAUDEQ010000095.1 GCA_958448635.1 uncultured Bacillota bacterium
ACTTTCGATTTCTTCTTTGACAACTTTTACCTTGACATCGTCCATCGCAAATAATAGTATATATTTTGTGGGGTTTCCCACATAAATTGTATTTTAATGACAGCTATGACACATAGCAAGGAGTATAACATGAAAGAGGAGCTTATCTACAAGATCGAAAAAATCGTTAAAAATGAAAAGTTCAAGCTGGATGCATTCTTTCTCTGCGGCGCACCTTCAGGTCTTCCTGACGACAGCCTGAAGAAAGCATGCGAAAGATATCTGGAGGCCGTTAAGAATGACACAAAGGATGATTCCGTCACAGAAGCACTTATCGCAGAGCTGAAGAGGCATCTGGACACGGAGCCGGCAATCAAGGTCGTAGGCGATATCACTGACAACAGAGATGAGCTGAGAGAGCTCTATGAAAACAGAGCATACCTGTAGGGCATATCTGTAAAGCGCCCTCGCAAATATGCAGGCACAACCTCGTTCCATGGACGAGGTTTTTCTTTTACAGCATCAACAAACGGCAGGTTTCCTCCTGCCGTTTCATATCCCTTTCATATAGCTCTCATGTTATACATATACGGAGCCGCCCTCTTAAGGTTTAAAATCCATACCATCCGGTGATGGCGTCAAGCCCTTCTCTTTCGCTCACCACCCGGTTAGCCGGAAAATCCGGATCCGGATAACCGAGAGCAATGCCCGCCACAAATCTCTTGTTTTCAGGTATGTCAAGGTATTTCCTCAAAGCCTTCTGATACATTATCGCCTGATTTTCCACGCATGTTCCTATTCCATGCTCCATAGCTGCCAGACAGATGTTCTGTGCGACACAGCCCATATCGAAACGGCTGGCCGCCTCGTCCAGGCTGTCGTCCATGTACATGATTACAGCACATGGCGCATCGAAAAACCTGAAGCCTCTCTGCATCCACCAAAAGCGCTTTTCCTTGTCCTCACGGGCTATATCCATGGCAGCAA
The DNA here is from genome assembly GCA_958448635.1 of uncultured Bacillota bacterium. Classification (GTDB taxonomy): domain Bacteria; phylum Bacillota; class Clostridia; order Peptostreptococcales; family Anaerovoracaceae; genus Lentihominibacter. The sequence continues at coordinate 967 of CAUDEQ010000095.1, forward strand.
AGAGCTGCTTTGCAACACCTACGAGGCGCTGTCTGTATACGCCTGCGAATTCCGTATCCTCATAATCCTCAGCCTCTCCTGCCACAAAGGCCCGCACGTTTTCCTCGCCGATTTTTTTCAACACGTCGCCTGTTATCACCGCAAACTCCCACGGCTGTGTATTGTTGGCCGAAACCGCCCTAATGGCCGTCTGCAATATGTCTTCTATTATTTCCCTGGGCACTGCCTTGTCCTTGAATCCTCTGATGGATTTTCTACCCAGTATGGCTTCTCTGATTTCCATGTTTGACGCTCCTTTTCTGCAAGAATTGCTGTTCATGCGTTTTACGGTCTTTCTTCACGCAACGCTTCAGTCACGCTTCAGTATCTTGATGACACCCTTGTTATTGAGGTGAAGCAAAAGCGACAATGTTATCGGGAAGCCAAACAATCCCAGACCTCCCAGCAGCTGCAGACCGGCGAACATGCTGGAAAGCGTCACGATAGGGTGAAGGCCCAGCTGTTTTCCCACGATCTTCGGCTCTATTATGTTTCTCACTATGGTAATTATCACATATAGTATGAACAGCTGCAGACCAAGCCCGTAGTTTCCCATAACCAGACAAACGATGCTCCAAGGTATCATCACGCCGCCTGTGCCCAACACCGGCAATATATCGAATACAGCGATGCACAGCGAAATAATGATGGCATTGTCTATGCCGATCAGGGTCAGCCCCACAAAAAGCTCCACAAAGGTGATGGACATGATGAGAAGGTATGATCTTATTACAACGAAAAGCGTCCCCACCATATATACCCTTATTTCATCGAACAGCTCTCTAACCCTGTCGTTCATCTGATGTATAACATATCCCATCAGCTTATCGTAATCCATGGAAATGAACACCGTGGAAACGACAAACAGTATAGTCTTGATGAACAGCATCGGAAGTGATGCCGCAAATCCCGTTACCATGCTTATGGCCGTGGTGGATATTTTAGTTGCAAGTCCCGCCAGCGCATCCATGATCTGGGTTTCCAGATTTCTAAGAAGCTCTATGAGATTCAGCTCATTCCATATCTCAAGAGTTTCCAGCTTGCTGAACACATTTATCACCATAGGAGCCACGGTATCGGAATAAAACGATGGCAGATCTATTACAATGCCGTGGATACGCGTCACCAGCTCGATGCCTCCCCAGGATATGAATGCTCCAAGCGCTATGAAGAAAAGCATAGATGCGATAAAGCCGCAGAGCTTTTTCTTCAATCGCAGCTTTCTGTTCATAAACCTGATGGGCCGCTGCAACAGGCATGCAACTATGAACGCCAGAATAAACGGCATTAAAAGAGGCACTACATATCTGGCAAGTACGAATACGATGGCCAGTATTATAGCGAAATATGTACAGTTGATTATAAATGCTCGTCTAAAGCCTATGCTGTTATTGGACATGATGTATGTTTCTCCTGATTAATACCCCTGTCATAATATTCCTTCTATCTAACCATTATACACACGCACGAGGAATATTCCAACCCCTTCCTTTGAACAAAGCCCGGTTCGTCGATACTCTTTCATGGGCAGACTTTTATCAGCAGATTTTGTTGATACGAGCCATAATATCCAAGTTGATCAAAGGAGTCTCCAAATGGCTGCCATGTGACCATTATTTTGGAGATTTTTTATGGGATAAATCATTATCCTGCAAGGAAAGCCTCCAAACAACCGCTGTGTCCCTGCTGATTTTGTGACTTTTCAACGGTTTCCAGAGTGATATTGAAAGTAAAATCTCAAAATAATCACCATATTATATCTGATTTTGAGAGTATTATGAAGCATAGTCTCAGAAAATCTCCAAATGCCTATATCACTATACTTATTTTGGAGCTTCCAAAACAACCTGCATCTGCCACGTCTCCCATATTTCCCAAACATGAAAAATAAACAGCCCGCACAATGCAGGCTGTCCGGTTTTTTCAGTGACAGCTTCAATCGTAAAGCTCCACTTCCTCCACACATTCCGTCTTTATCCTGCCCACAAGGTACTGGAGCGCTTCTATTATGTGAGGGCGTATGTCGCCGCCTATCAGCACATACATTATATCATCTCCAACCTGCAGCTTTCCCTCTGCCAGCCATGTTCTGATATAATATATGCCGTCCATTCCGTAGGTGGCCTCTATTGCCTCATCCACCTTGGCGCTGTCGTATGAAAAATACATACCCGTCACCGGTCGCGTATCCTCAGCGCCTTCCCGAACCTTAGCCTTAGCGCTTTCTCTGACTATACCGTTATGAGTCAGGTACATCCCGATCTTCTTTGCGCTTTCGTCTGCCTTGGCCTCCTCCAGCCACTTATCCATAGATGGTTTGTTCATGTTTTTCTCCAATCACATTTCTATATATTTGATTTCCCTGCGTCTCCTGCATGCCTTACGTCACGCCTCCGGCTGAAGCTTTTTCATGAAGACATAAGTGCTTTCGTCCGAAAACTCATCATCATACCTGTAGTTCAAAAGCGCCAGCTCTCTTATCTGCTCCGGCTTTTCTATTCTATGCTCAGCCATCCTTCGCACCATTTCTCCCCTTGCCATCTTGCAAAGAGTGCCCTTTTCCACGACCTTGCCCTTTACATCTTCGCCGAAAATGCAAGTTATCATCCTGCAGTCATCAGGAAGGTGTCCTGACACGATGGAGCTGTATTCCTTTGACGCCAGATTCACTATGCAGTCCGTCTCCGCCGCCAGATACTCGGCGATGGAGGAACCCCAGAAGCCGTATAGAAATCTGCCTGCTGCCGCAGTCTGTTCCGGCATATCCATATCCAGCCTCGCCTGCATTTCCAGACGATAAGGCCTTACTCCGTCAAAGGGCTTCAGAACTCCGTAAAAGCCCGACAGGATCCGCAGATGCTCCTGTATATATTCGTATTCATCGTCGGAAAACACCGCCGGCGCCATGTACTGATACTGAATTCCCTCGTACGACAGGATCGCCGGCGTGAGCCCCTTTCTCAGATCCATACGCCTCAGTCTGTCGAAGTTTTGCTCCGCCAGCTTGTCGTTGCATTTCCACAGCGATTTCAGCTCATCGAAGCTCATAGCCTGCAGTCTACCGAGGATCTGCTCCGTCTTTGGCAGAAAATGCGGCAGAGCCCCAACGCTCAGGCTGTCGGTATCGTCATTCATCTTTTTCGCCGGCGAAATGATTATTCTCATCTTCTTCCCCTCCGGTCCTACTGCTCCTGCCCGTCGAGATACGCCAGTATGTCCGCTGCATTGGTATCAGGCTTCACCTTAGGCATCACCTTCTCGATGATACCCTTCTCGTCTATCACATATGTGGTTCGCACCACGCCCATGCTCACCTTCCCGTAGAGCTTCTTTTCCTTCCAGACATCATATCCCGTTATGGCCTGAAGCTCCGGGTCTGAAAGAAGTATAAAAGGCAGCTGATGCTTGTCTGCGAACTTTGCGTGAGACGCTGCGGAATCCTTGCTGACTCCTATGACCGTCACATTTCTCTTTTCAAATTCTCCGTAATTCTCTGCAAAAGCACAGGCCTGTCTAGTGCATCCCGGTGTGTTGTCTCTTGGGTAAAAATAGAGAACTACCTTTCTGCCTGCGAAATCCGACAGGCTGACTTCTTTTCCTTCTTTATCCTGCAATGTAAAATCAGGCGCTTTTATTCCGGCTTCCAACATGGTTCATACCTCCTTATTGTTATCGTCCTTGTTGTTATCATCCTATAATCATTTACCGATCTGGAATCTCTTTTATCCGCAAGGCGACTGCCATTCTTACATCGCATACATACTTACATCGCCTGCATCATATGTTCCTTAATTATATGCGCGATGACTCTCATCGTCAATACGACAGCCGTACGCTGCTTTCAGTTTTAAAATTCCATTGATTTACCGTTTTCAGGAACTGATAAATTTTTTATATGCCTATCCTCTGCAAGCCTCTTCATACCTTCCCGCATGATCAGCGAGTGATTGACGCTGTCCAGATGTGTCGCAACGATATCGGCATTCTCTGCCAGCTCCGATACCTTAATCACATCTTCAGCGCCCATAATCAGACGTCCCAATGGGTATGCGAATTTGATACTATAATCGACTTTTCCGGCGGCAATACGGTTTGAAGTCAATGACATGCTCCGCATACTTGAACGTATGATTATGCCGCCCAAAAATAAATTTATTAAATTTTGATTTATTTTAATAAAGAAGGCTCACGATGTGATATTATATATAGGTA
>CAUDEQ010000096.1 GCA_958448635.1 uncultured Bacillota bacterium
GTATAATTTAAAGCAACGGAGAAAAGATAACGAAGGGGCTGTCGCATTAACGATTTTTATTCGTTAATGCGGCAGCCCCCCCGTTAAATCGTTGTCTGCTTAATTTCAGATTGATTTCAAAGGGCTTCGGGCTTTTTAACTAAACAATGCCTTCATATGCGGATCTTCGTTGAACTGAGCCTTCAGATTGGTGGCCGATACATTGTTGAAGGTGATATCGGCGGCTGCCTCGTAGAGAGGAAGCCGTGCCCTTTCCATTTCGCGGAGCGTTTTAAGATCCTTCGACAGAGGCCGTCCCTTGGTGGAGAGCAGCTCCACGGGACGCTTTATATGGATTACCAGGCCGTTTTGCCTGAGGGCATCGACGTTTTCAGAGCGTAGAACAGCTCCGCCGCCTGTCGCTATGACGAGGCCGCGCTGTTTGCCCAGCTCGGCTGCCGCCTGAGATTCCAGATCCCTGAATCCGGACTCGCCCGATTCCTCAAATATCTGCGGAATAGGCTTTCCGGCTTTTTTTATTATTTCAGCATCCATATCCACCAGCTGCTTTCCCGTCTTCTTGGCGATGATGCGGCCCACGGTGGATTTTCCGCAGCCGGGCATGCCGATCAGTACGATGTTTTGCAGATCCCTTGTAAGCTTTTGGATGATTCTTTCATTTTCTCCCTCGAAGGCGCCGGGCGTGCCGAGAAAGTATCCTGCAGCTGCCGTTGCCTGTGCCACTAGCATTGGAAGCCCGTTGGAGGTTCTGAGTCCGGCCTTTTCAGCATCCATCAGAAGCTTTGTCCTGAACGGATTGTAGATAACATCCATGACGGCTTCACATTGCGGGAAGTCCGTCGGCTGTATTATGGACTTCAGATTGTCGGGGAAGGTTCCCACCGGTGTGGTATTGACGATGATCTCCACGTCGTTTGATATGGTATGAAGCTCCTCGTAGCTTAGCCGGCGAACAGGGCATGTGCCGCCTGTAGTGCCGCCGTCCTCTGCCGTCTTCGAAGCATCCGGTCCGGCTGATCTTGATGCGATATAGATCACGGCAGCTCCCGAATCTGCAGCTGCTTTTCTGGCAGTGAGCGATGTTCCTCCGCTGCCGAGTATGAGGACTGTTTTCCCATTGAAGTCGATATTGGCACGTTCTGCGGCATAGAGAAAGCCCTCGTAATCCGTGTTGTGACCTGCGAGAACAGGCCTTTCGCAGGAGCTGTCCTTTTTCCAGTACAGCGTATTGACAGCGCCTATGGCAGATGCCAGCTCCGAAACCTCGTCGCAGAGGGGGATCACATCCTGCTTGTAGGGGATGGTTATGTTCAGTCCCCCGAAGTCACGGGCGTTGACAAAGTCGCTCATGGCCTGCGGTGTCAGGCTGAAAAGCTCATAACTGTATCTGCCCAGAGCCTCATGTATTTCCTTTGAATAGCTGTGCGCCAGCGTTTTTCCTATAAGACCGTATTTCATGATCGCATACTCTCTTTTCAGATTACTTCGTTATAGCAGCCGAGGAATACGAAGGATTCAGGCTGGTTTTCCAGCTCACTCAGCAGATTTATCAGCTCAGGCGAGTATATGGAGGCATCCAGATCGAAGTAAAACATGAATTCGAAGTCGCTGCCCGGAATAGGTCTCGATTCCAGCTTAGTGAGGTTTACGCCGAGAGCTGCGAATTTGGCGATGGTATGATAGAGGGAACGTGGCACGTGTGGCAGCGAGAGGATCAGGCTGATTCTGTTGGCTCCCGGATAGATTTCCATCTTCTTGGAAATGCATATGAAGCGGGTATAGTTGTTGTCGCTTACCTGTATGTGGGTCTTGAGTATTTCGAGACCGTAAAGATCCACGCATTCCTTTGAGGAGATGGCGGCGATGTCGTTCCTGTCGCTTTCTGCCACCATTTTTGCAGCCATGGCGGTGTTTTCACATACTGTTATCTTCACATCCTTGAGGCTCTTGAGGAACTCGCCGCACTGGCCGATGGCCTGCTCATGGGAAACGATTTCTCTGATGTCGCTCATCTTGGTTCCTGCCTTTGCCATGAGATTCTGGCTTATGCGGAGCCTGATGCTTCTTACGATGTGGAAATTATAGTTCTGCATGAGGTCGTAAACAGTACCTACTGAGCCGTAGGAGCTGTTTTCGATGGGTAGGATGCCGTACTGGCAAAGGCCCTTTTCCACGGCATTGAAAACGCCCTCAAAGCTGTTGAAATACATTATGCTTGGCACTTCGAAAAGCTTTTCGCATGCTGCCTGCGAATGAGAGCCCTGAACTCCCTGACAGGCTACAACTGCCTTGTTGGGGAAGATCTTCGGAGTCTCCTCCAGAGCCTTTTCGATCCTGTCTGCCAGATCGGATCTTCTTGCCAGGAAGTTGTTCTGGCAGGATCTGCTGGCATCGAAAATGGTGTTGAACAGCAGGCGCGCATATCCGTCAAAAGGTTCGCCTATCTGCTGTGATACCTTGTGGAGTATCTCCTTTTCTCTGGAATCGCTGAAGACAGGCAGATTGTTTTCACGCTTGAATCTGGCCACCTCCAGTGACTTTTCCATGCGCTTTTTGAAAAGTGCAGTAAGCTCCGAGTCGATATCATCGATATCCTTTCTGATGTTTTCAAGATTAAGTTCAGTCATTGTTTACCTCCATGATACAGTCAAGTATTCCCAGGGCCAGAGCAGCTTCCACTATAGGAACGGCTCTTACGACCACGCATGGGTCGTGTCTGCCCTTGACAACAAGTTCAGTGTTTTCCTTCTTTTCCAGATCGACCGATTTCTGCTTGCGGCTGATGGAAGAAGTCGGCTTGAATGCAAGCCTTACGGTAAGCGGCATTCCCGTCGTTATTCCGCCCAGTATGCCGCCGTGATTGTTGGTTACGGTTTTTACCGTATCGTCGTCGTAGTAAAACGGGTCGTTATGTTCCGAGCCTCTCATTGCTGCAGCGGAGAAGCCGGCGCCGAATTCCACTCCCTTGACGGCAGGAATGCCGAAGAATATGGGAGCAAGTGCGCTTTCCAGGCCATCGTACATGGCGCCGCCGATGCCGCCGGGCAGACCGACGACGCAGCCCTCGATGATGCCGCCTACAGAGTCCAGCTGATTTCTGGCCTCCATGATGACCTCCTTCATTTTCTCACCGGCGGCCTCGTCAAGCACCGGGAAGTCCATCGTCGTTAAGCGATTTAACGTGCCGACAGGAATATTTACGGGATCCAGCGGTATGTCGGAAACATCGCCGATGGAATAAATGTGCGCACCTGTGGTTATTCCCTGCTTTTCCAGCATCTGAAGGGCTATGCCTCCGGCTATGCAAAGGGGCGCAGTCATTCGTGCTGAAAAAGGTCCGCCTCCCGCCATGTTGAGGTCGTCGCCGTAGCGAAGTCTTGCCGTATAGTCGGCGTGGCCGGGGCGGGGAACAGTGCGGAGAGCCTTGTAGTCTCCGGAGCGTGTATCGGTATTTCTTATTTCCAGGGAAATACGATCCTCGCTTACCAGCATTATTTCCGGAGCCTCGCCGTTGCGATCGGCACCGTCAGGCACTTCCTCCTTGGGAAGCGCACCTTTGAGTGCCGCATCATCAGCATCCTTGGCCTTCAATCCGCTGACGGGCTCAGGTATGTCGGGCTCTTTGCGCTTTGTGCCGAAGGGAGTGCTGCCGGGCGCCCTGCGAGCCAGGAAGTCTCGCAGCCTTTTCATATCTATTTCGGTACCGATGGGAAGCCCCTCGATATCGACTCCTATGGCAGGCTCATGGGAGCCTCCCCATATGGATATTTTCAGATTCTTTCCGAAAGAAGATTTCATAAGCATGTCTCCTGTATGAATTTAGTAAATCAGATTTCTTTCACTATGCCGCCCAGTGCGGCAAAATCCCTGAAGAAGCCGGGATATGATTTATTGACGGCCTCGGCGCCTCTGATGGTAACGGGCGATTTGCAGACGCATGAGGCGGTGGCAGCTGCCATGGCGATGCGATGGTCGTTGTGACTGTCCGTATCGCCGCCGTTGAGGCTGTCCATACCTGTCAGCGAAAGACCTGAGCCGCCGTAGGTTATATCAGCGCCAAGCCTTGAAAGAAAATCATATACCGTCTTTAGCCTGTCTGATTCCTTGAGCTTGAGACGCTCTGCATTGGTTATCATTGACGCTCCCTCGGCCGCAGCCATGGCCACAGCCAGTACGGGAACCATGTCCGGCGTCTGGGCAACCGATACCTCTGCGGCTTTGAGCCTGCCGGAGCATGAAACGGTGATGCCGTCGGAGATGAGAACATCGGCTCCCATTCCGCTGAGTATATTCACGATTTCCTTGTCAGCCTGAGTCGAAGCAGGGTTCAGGCCCTTTACAGTAACGGGTCCGCCCAAGGCTCCGCATACCAGCCAGAAGGAAGCGTTTGACCAGTCGCCTTCGATGGTCAAAGACTCAGGCTCGGTATATCTCTGTCTGCCGGGTATTTCATATATCTGAAGACCGTCTCCGGAGAAACGGCAGCCGATTTCTATGCCAAAGGCTCTCAGTACGTCCAGAGTCATATCGACGTATCCTGAGGATTCCAGCTCCGTGGTGAGCCTCAGCACGCTGTCTCCCTCGAGAAGCGGCAGGGCAAAGAGAAGACCTGTGATGAACTGCGAGCTGATATTGCCTGCCAGACTGTACTCGCCGGCTCTCAGCCGCCCTTTCACGGTGCATATTTCTCTGTATTTAGTCTTTGATTTTTTCTCGGCGCTGTCTATGTAAAAGCTGCAGCCGTGGGCTTCCATTTCTTCCTTCAGGGGAGATATGGGGCGATCGGGCAGCTTCCCGGAGCCGAGAAAGACAGCCTCTTCCTTCAGAGCCATAGCCACCGGAAGCATGAAGCGAAGGGTGGAGCCGCTTTCTCTGCAATCGAGAAAGGGCATGTCCTTGTCCAGCTGCACAAGGCAGTTCTTGGTGGCATCTATATCATCGGAAAATGAAGGAATATCAGCTGCGCCGCCTATGCCGCGACCCTGAAGCTCCGCCAGCTTGCATGCTATCAGAAGCCTGTGTGCATGGGATTTGGACGGTATGGCGTCTATGGTTCCCGAAAGTTTGCGGGGATCTATTGTTATATTCATAGGAGTTTTCCTTTCCCGTATCGTATTCATTGTCATTGGGCTGTGCGCCTTCGTCGTGCAAAGGGCGCAGTG
>CAUDEQ010000097.1 GCA_958448635.1 uncultured Bacillota bacterium
TGAATTGCTTCCGATTTTTGGGATTTAAGAGTTTTGATGAGGTAAATAGGCTCACTATAGCAGAATATGAACTGTTGATGAAAGCGGCCGAGCTTCGCGAGGCTGATATCGACTATCGCCTGCACATGCAGGCATTTTTAAATGTTCAGGCCGGAGCCAAAAAGAAGGCCGGCAAGAACAAGGAACGGCTGGTCTATAACAGGTTTGATAAATTCTACGACCGTAAAAAGGAAATCGACAGGATCATGAAGCCTAAGAAAAAAAGTCGTTTTTACGGCATAGGCGAGCTGTTTAGAAAGAGGAAAGGGGGAGATCAGAGTGGACAGTTATAGCGTACAGGCGATACTGACACTGAAAGACAATATGTCGGCAGGGCTGAAAAACGCTGCCGGAGCCACTGAATCCCTCGGAGGCAAATTTAAACGTGCCGTAGGTCTTGGTGCAGCTATGCAGATCGGCATGGGTGCGGTAAGTAAAGCCGTGAGCACGATGACGAGCCATATTGATAGTGCGGTAAGCAGATATGACCAGCTGAACAATTTTCCCAGGGTGATGAATAATCTGGGGATAAGCTCCAAAGCAGCAAGCTCCGCGCTGAAGTCTCTGGACAAGGGTATAACCGGATTGCCAACTACTTTGGACGCGGCCACGCAGGGAGTTACGAGGTTTGTGAGTAAGAATGGTGACATAAAGAAATCTACGGATTACTTTCTTGCCATGAACAACGCGGTACTCGCAGGTGGAGCATCCGTAGAAAGCCAAGGTTATGCAGTAGAGCAGCTGTCCCAGGCATACGCCAAGGGCAAGATGGATATGGAAGAATGGAGATCCATACAGACTGCCATGCCGGCACAACTCAATCAGGTGGCCAAGGCTATGGGTATGACAGCAGATCAGCTCGGAGAAGGTCTTCGAAGCGGCACCATATCCATGGATGAGTTTATGGACACCATGGTGAAATTGAACAAAGAAGGCGTGGACGGGTTTGCGTCATTTGAAAAACAGGCGCTTACGGCTACAGGTGGTATAAAAACAGCGTTTACCAACATGAATACTGCCATAACACGAGGATTGGCAAATTGTATAGGCGCTATCGATGAAATGCTTAAAAAAAACGATCTTCCGACTATTGCAGAGATGATAAACAAAACGGGAGACGCTATTACAAAAGCATTCAAGAAGGCTGAAGGCGCCATAAAGAAGGTGAACTTGCGGGGCATTATTGACGGTCTCACACCGGCGTTTAAGGTCCTTAAAGGTGCGGCAGAGGCTGTGTGGCCGGTATTAAAGAGCGTTTTCAAATGGGCAAACAAGAACGCCGAAGGGCTGGCAAGCCTGATTCCACTCATCATTGCCGGTGCAGGGGCATTTAAGGCATATAAGAAAATAAAATCCTGGCTGGAACCGGCGACGGGCGCAACAAAGGTTTTTGACAAGTTGGGAAACAGCAGCAAGAAGGCAACAAAGCACACGAGATCCTTAAAAAGCGCTCTTGGCTCCCTCGCCAAAATGGCAGGAGTTGCCGCCATAATTGCATCGCTTGCCCTGCTGGCAAAGTCCCTGGAAGGGATAGCATCGCAGGGCGGAAAGGCAGTTGCTCCGCTGCTGGGATTTGCGGCGGCGGTAAGCAGTATAGCAGTGGTACTATCCAATGTTGGTAAACAGCTACAGACTAACACAACCGGAATCATAGCATTTTCTGCTGGTGTAGCTGGCATGGCGTTGGCAATGGCGCCTCTGGCAACGACCGGCCTTGAAGGTGCGGCGGCTATGGGGGCGTTCGGTCTTGTGGTAGCGGGACTTGCTGGAGTATTAGCTGGACTGGGTTCTAAGCTGCAGGCAAGCATAGGCGGCATTATAGCGTTCGGCGCAGCGGTAGCCGCTATGGCTCTGGCGATGGCACCTGTTGCGAACGCGGGAGCATCTGCATCGAAGAACATGATCACGTTCGGGATCGTAATTGCCGGCCTTGTGGCGGTATTTGCGATATTCGGCAGCGCATTGAACGCAGCTGTGATCCCGATGCTGGCATTCGGTGCGGCAATATTGATGATAGGTGTGGCGTTAAATCAGGCGACGCCATTTATACGAGCATTCAGTAATGGGCTAACAAAGGTTATTGATGCTGTGAGCGGCGGCGTGCAGGCGATCCTCGAAGGAACAGCTGATGTTATAAGCTCTATCGGCAGATCTGCAAAGAATGCAGGAAAAGGATTTGAGTCGGTTGCAAACGGCATAAAGACTATATCGGGACTGTCCCTGTGGGATATTGGAAAGTCCCTCACGGCTGTGGCTGTTGGCATGGGCGAGATATCGGCGAGTGGCAAAAACCTGCCGCAGGTCGCATCTGGCATGCAAGGGATTATGATGGCCATAACTATGGGCGCGGGCAGTCTGACGGTATTTAATGCGTCTATGTCTACCATGTCAAGTCTGATAACCGGCGTAGTGACGAACGTGAACGCCTTAAAGACTGCATTCAGCGGGTTCGTTATAACACCGCCGAACATAAGTCCGTTTATATCTGCTTTTGCCACAATAACGGCATCAGCGCAGCAGTTGATACCCGCGATGCGCACAGCAGGTGTCCAGGCGGGGACTGGGCTTGCTTCCGGACTTTCCGCAGGAGTAAGCAAAGCTCGCGCGGCGGTGAGCAGTAGTGTTGCACCTATAACGGCAGCGTTGAGTCCGATGCCGGCGAGATTTGCGTCGGCGGCGAAACAGGCAGGAAGCCAGTTTGCATCTGGTCTAAAGGGCAAGATGAAGGAGTCGGTAACGACTACCAAGAGTGCTGTTAAACAGATAAACAGCACCTTGAAGTCTGCCTCTAGCGGGGCAAGGGCTGCGGGCGTAAATATAGGCGCAGGACTGGCTGCAGGCATGAGGTCTCAGCTCGGCGCGGTTAGGTCTGCGGCCGCACAATTAGCCGCAGCGGCAGAAGCGGCCATAAGGGCAAAAGCGAAAATCCATAGTCCGTCGAAGGTAACAGAAAAGCTTGGTGCATACTGGAATGCGGGCTGGATAAATAAGCTCAAGGATGGCGTTTCTGAAGCCCGAAAATGGTCTGAAAGACTGGTAAGCATACCGCAGATCAAACAGCCAGAGTTTGCGATGTCGTATGCGGGTTATTCCGGAGCGGCAAGCGACGATTATTACTATGGCGGCGGTGGAACGTACGTCATAGAGGTACCTGTGAACATCGACGGCAGAGAGGTATCCAGAGTGACAGCACCGTATATGCAGTCTGACCTGAACAGGCTGGAGACCAGAGAGAGCAGGAAAAGGGGTGTCAGATAGTGGCGACATATCAATTTAGAGATGTAAACGAGAATATAACGGCAGTCCCGATTCCTGCAGAAGCCATGCAGATAAACGGGGCGTATCTGGAAACGGAGATTACGGGATACCGCACTCTCTACGTTAAGGGCAGAGAGGCTCTGTCTCCTGAGCTGGAGATCCTAGAAATCGGCACCAGGGACGGGTCCATAAGAAAAAGCAAGCGGTATCCGGCGAGAATAATAACCGTCGGGTATCAGCTTATGGCCGCAGACGATGCAGCGTTCCGGGAATCGTATAACAAGCTGGGGAACATCTTGAACGTTGATGATGCCGAGATTATATTCAATGACGAACAGGATAAGTTTTTCATCGGCACGCCAACGCTGATCGATGAAGTTGACCCGGGATCAAATTCCATAACGGGTGAGATAGAAATAACCTGTCTGGATCCGTTGAAGTATTCGGTAGTCGAATACGAGGTCGAGGCATCGCCTGACGATCCTGGTACGATCCTGATTGACTACGGCGGTACGTACAAATCGTTTCCGACGCTGGAAGCTGATTTTTACGATGAAGTTGAAACGGATGGCGAAACGACCACGGAGTTGACAGGAAACGGTGACTGTGGGTATGTGGCGTTTTTTACGGAAGACGAAAAAATAATCCAGCTGGGCGATCCAGACGAAGAAGATGGGCAGACCATTGAGGGTAAGTCCGAGACGCTGGTATCCCAGACGTTTGAAAAAACGACTGACTGGGGAACAGCAGCAAAAGAATTATGGACACAGAATGGCGGCGTGGTAGTGCCGGCAGATGTAGAAAAAGTCGGTACGATCGGCATGAAAGTGGCAACCTACACTGTTCCGGCAAAAACAAAGAATACGTCAGGAAGAATCCTGAGCAGTGCCAGGAGTAATGTGGGATCCCCGTATATCTATTACAGCGTATCCTTACAGACTTCTGGAAGAACTACCAATGCCGTAAACGTAAAAGCGACGATTACGGCCTCCCTTGCAAGCAGTGCATCTTGGTTTGGCACAGGTTTAGGTTTGCGGGGATCGCTATATATTGGCGGTGCGTGGAGAAGCGCGACAATAAAGAAAACATCCGCCTCCTGGCGTGGTAAGACGGCGCATACGGTAAATATGTCGTTTACGGTTACAGGGCTGAGCGCTTCGACATCTGCCCTTACCGGAATCAAATTTAAGGTAGAGCGTACTGATAGCTATGGGTCTGCTGGAACATTAAATGAGCGGTCTTGCAGCAATATGGCTGTAAGCACGTATGAAGCCAGCGTTCCGGCCACGTATTACCTTGGCGCATCCGCTTACGGGGCTGCGGCTGGAAAATGGCATGGAGCTACAATATCGAGGGCAGTTAAGGCAAGCCAGGATTTTTCCGTAACGTGGAAGCAACGCATGAGCATCGGAAATGGTAGCGGCGATACAAATCAGATGGGCGCTTTTCAACTGACACTGGCAGATGCAACAAATTCGGTAGTAGCTGGAATACGGATTTTAAAGAGCAAGGCGGGCAAGAATGCAAGCCTTGTTTTTTATATAAATGGAGAGATTGCATATACCGGTGAAATTGACCTGTCCTATGGAAATAAATATTTCGGCAATGGTGGAACATCGACGATTACGAAGACGGGGTCGAAAGTGACATTCAATATCGGTGGATACATGAAGACGTTTACAAGTCCGGATATTACGGATATTGCCGTTATCAGGTTGACTATCGGTTTTGAGCAATACGTGTCTATAAATACCCTGACGCATAACGGACTGACATGGATTAAATTCGTGCAAAACAACCGTGATACCTGGCAGGATATCCCGAACAAATTCAGCGCCGGTGACGTGCTGGAAG
>CAUDEQ010000098.1 GCA_958448635.1 uncultured Bacillota bacterium
CGCCCTTTGCTTATAACTAAATAAAAAGAGATGGCTGCCATGCTGCCATCTCTTTTTTGCATAAAGAAACAGCCCTGTTTATCAAATCAGAGCTCATTCGATGGTTCCCGAAAAAAATCAATCACCTTCTACAGGATTAACTGCATCCTTTCCATTTTTCTTTTATGCTCTGTACCCGTTGTCACTATGTATATTCTCGTTGTGCTTAAATTGGCATGACCCAGCACATCTGCCAGCTTGGCGATATCCTTTTCCAGTCCGTAGAAGATTCTGGCAAACAGATGCCTGAGATTGTGAGGAAAAACCTTGGTGGGAGAGACCTTCGCCTGCCTGCAGAGGTTTTTCATCTCCCGCCATATATTGCTCCTGTCCATGGGGCTTCCCGACTTGGTAACGAATACTGCTCCATGGGTTATACCTGCTTTTCTTACATACATCTTCAGCTTTTTTCTAAGCTGAGGAACTATAAATACCATTCTTATCTTACCCTTGCAGTTCACCTGTGCTTCTCCGTCTGCCAGAGCCTGAACCGTGATGTATTTAAGCTCGCTCACACGGATTCCCGTGCTGCAGATGGTCTGTATTATCAGCGACAACCTTTCATTCCCGTTCCGCTCCGCCGTCCGCACAAGCCTGATATATTCCTCTTTTGTCAGCTCTTTTTCCTCGGTGCAGTACACCTTTGCCTGTGTCTTGAGGCGTTTAACACAGCAGTCGTGCCATCCCGAAAATCTGAAAAACGAGTTTATCACCGCCAGCATGGAGTTGGCGCTGGATGCCGCATATGACTTTGCCAGCGACTCCTTGTACTCCAGCACAAGCTGCTTGTCTACGCTTTTTTCGCCGGCAAATATCATGAACCTCTTCAGATCACGCATGTATTTTTCAACAGTGGCACAGCTTTTTTCGTCCTCGCGCAGATGCAGCTCGAAGCTTTTCATCATCTTATGGCTGATCATCCTATCACACATTTGTCTTCACTCCTCTCAGAATCACATTTCTACACGATAAACTAAAGGGATGGCATTACGAAGCTGCCATCCCTTAAAAGTCTCCAACGCTCACATACTGTGCTATATTCTATCATATTTCAATTCTTCCCGAAGTGAGAACATCATCGATTATCAGAAAAGCCCATTCCATTGCATCTCAACGCTAGTTCCGCTTCAAGCTTCCTCATGCCTCCTTCCTGAGCCTTTCAATGAGGCTGCTGCCCTGCGTCCTTGTGTATATTGCAACGGGAGTAACCATGCATATGGCAAACACAGCCATCAGCAGCACGGCATCGGCAAGCCACGGCACGGCAAACGGCATCCTGTAGGGATTCATACCTGTATAGATTCCGTAGCTGACAGGTATCCCTATGAGCAGAGATATACATGAGGATATGGCTGCGTAGCCTACTCCCTCCAGCCTCAGCATCCTGCGAATCTGCTTCGTCGTCATGCCTATGCTCTCAAGAGCTGCCAGCTCGCCTGCCCTGTTCTGGACGCTGGAAGCCATCATATTGAAATAGTTCAGCATCGCCAGCACCGCTATGATGAGACCCAGACCTCCTCCCAGCAGCTTCACCTGATTTTCGGTCTCCTTCATATCCCTGTATCTTTCCAGCTTGGATTCATGCGATATCTGCTTGTTTCCCTCAAACACGGCTTTTACATGCTTCTCAGTCTCTGCGGAGAAATGCTCCTCGTATTCCACCTCCACCAGCTCGGTAAAAAGGCTGTCGCCCATCAGAGACGCGGCGTAGCTTTCGCTTACTATCAGATCAGGTGTGTAGCCTCCAGCAAAATATGCAGGATTGTCCGCCAGTCCGCCCACTGCGCTTATTTTTATCGAATTTTCATGCGACGGGTACTTTCCGTCAGGCAGATAAAATCTCACCGTTTTCCCTTTAATGCCGCTGTCACCGTCGGTGAATGCCTTGGCTGCCACGGCAGCCTTTCCCTTGTCGAAGTCTTCCTTATCCAAAATATTGCCCAGTTCCTCATTTAGCACTTCAAATCCGCCGTCGTCCACGCTTATGAATCGCGCCATGAATAAATCCGTATCGGGCCGCTCCATGTATATTCTCATATCGTCCTCGTAGCTTCCCGGGCTGTATTTGGATTTGTAAAGCTCCCTGTAGTATTCTCCATAGACCTCCTCCTGATACGGAACCACTGCACTTGTGGAGGTTACCCTCCTGACCTCCTTTACACCCGGTATTTCCCGCAGCTCTGAAATTTCCTTCTCTGTAATGAGCTGTTTTCTATCATCATCCAGCGTGGTTTCATTCTTGAATCTGATATCATACGATGACGAGGAATTGAGAATCTCTTTAGCATTGTTTTCCCTTATCACCTCGTTAACGGCAAAGAACACCGATATGGCGATCACGAAGGGTGCGAAGATCACGAAGGCCTGCTTCCTGTCTCTGAAAATATTGTAAAATGCCATGGAACCCGGCGAGCCGATTTCACGATTCCTCCTCCTTCCGGAATATGACAGCCCGGAATATCTCATGGCCTCCACAGGCGAGCATCCGCCTGCTATACGTGCAGGCCTTATGCAGCTTATCATATTGACGGCAAAGGCGAATACAGCTGATAGTGCAAAGGGCCACAGCGTCGCCATGTCAAGGGCTTCCTCCGGTATCGTACTGTTGATGACCCCCAGCATCGCCGGTATGGCAGCCTTTGATACGATAAGAGATATGGCAAGACCTGCCGGAATACCTGCCAGAGAATTCCACAGAGCCTGGAGCACTATTATCCTTTTCAGCTGCCGCGACGTCATTCCTATGGTCTTCAGCTGTCCGTAATATCTGATATTCTTCGATATGGAAATGTACAGGGCATTGTATATAAACAGATATCCGCTGACGAATATCATCATCAGAAGTATGACGAGGCATATCACCGTCCTGCAGAAGCTTTCTATCGTATCATAGTCGGCGCTGATGATCTGCCTGTTGTCTATACTTATTTCCTGCTGCATTCTGACGATGTCTTACTCTGAATACAGCGGATTCTTCAAGGTTATCTTCAGCGAGCCCTGCGTGAAGTCCGTCTGCTTCACTCCTGTAGTCTCCAGAAAGCTGTCGGAAACATATCCGCGCAGACCTCCGCTGTAGTCCCTGTACCACCCCGACAGCCTGAATTCCTTAGTCAGCTCGTCATAGCTGTCGTCCATCTTCAGCGTATAATAAGTCACAGGCAGGCTCATTCCCTGTTCCGGCGACTTGATTCCCATGGCTCTCAGGGCAGCAGTGCTGAGCATTATCTCGTTTTCAGCCTGCGGATATTCGCCTTCATACGTTTCCAAAGCAGGCACGGTCTGCTTTTCCCAGCATATATCATCAAGGCAGAAGAGCCTCACCTTTCCCGTCTCCTTATCCTTATATTTCTCTATGACGGCGCACTTTACGGCTACTCCTGCATGCTTCACCTCTTCCATCGAGCGGATTTTCTCCACCTGGTCCTCCCGCGGCTCCGTCAGCTCTATATCGTAATCCATTCCCTCCATGAGGATCTGACGCTGTGATATGGTCTTCCAGTATGATGTTCCCATGGCCATCACCGCTGAGATGAGAAGCGTAGTCAGCGCTATTGCAAAGATCACCAGGAGATTTCTCCTGACATCGGCTCTGTATGTGGCTGCAGCCACATCTCTGACGGCTCTGCCGTTCTTTACTTTAAGCATGACAGCCCTCACCTCCGAATATCCTGCCGTCCTCGATGCGTATTATGCGGTCTGCCAGCGCCACCCTCTGCTGCTGTCCTCCAGACAGCTTTCCCGCCATGCCGTTCTTGTAAAACTCCATGGTATCGAAGGCGAAATGAAAGACATCGTCCCTGTACTCCGCCTTTTCTGTCCTGCCGCTTCTCCTCAAAAGCGCCCTCACTCTCGCTCTCAGCACCATGAGACTGAAGGGCTTTGTTATATAATCATCAGCGCCGTATTCCAGCCCCTTTATTATATCGATTTCCATATCCTTTGCAGTCAGGATCCCTATGGGCACGCTGCCTGACGCCCGTATCCTTCTGCATAATTCAAGACCGCTGCCGTCCGGCAGATTTATATCGAGAAGGAAAAGGTCGAATTCCCTGTTTTCCATTTCTCTTTCAGCCTCTGCGATGCTGCTGCACAGAGTCAGCTTTATTTCATCGCTCTGCAGAGAAAGCTCTATCCCCTCTGCCAGATCCTCATCATCCTCCAGCAGCAGTATTCTCTGCACATGCTTTTCCTGTCTGCTCATTTTGCCTCTCCCGTTTCCTTTATACTGATCGCATCAGCCCTTGGCCCCATGCCGTACTCCTTTACCTGAAGCACCATATGACCGATGTTTCCTTCTCCTGCGAATTTTTCCGCATCAAAAAAGTCCTCGTCTGCCCTCAGCCAGCAGAGAGGATGCTTTTCGCTTACAGGCTCGACGTCTCTCTTAAGCGTGCCTGCATATATTTCAACGTAACAATTCTGGTTGTAGTATGTGAAGTCCATCATATGAAAAAGCTCCACGTCTTCGGCGCCTATGCCTGTCTCCTCCAGAAGCTCGCGATATGCTGCTGCCGAATGTTCCTCTCCCGGCTCTATCTTTCCGCCCACCAGGTTGTACTTCCCCTCGTATGGATCGCTGAGGCGCTTGCAAAAGAGCAGCCTGCTTTCATCCCGGCTGAATATCATGATGCAGTTATAGCCCTGCATACCCGGAAAAATATCATGGTATGGTACTGACATCATTCCCTTTCAGCCTCATCTTTCTTTAATGCTTTTTTCACCACAAGATATCCCAGCGTCATATCTATGGCATAGCATGTCAGGTAGATTCCCGTAACCAGCTTAGCATGCTTCTTGTAATTCCAGTCTTTAAATATTTTTTTCATCGAGCCGCCTCCTTTTTAAAGCCATATGCCGTTTCACATATTATGATTATAACACATGGATATGCTCATGTAAAAGGCAGTGCGCCGGGCAGAGCTGAAGGCACTTGAAAAGATATACATAATATGTATACGAGGA
>CAUDEQ010000099.1 GCA_958448635.1 uncultured Bacillota bacterium
GTCTTTAATGTACAACATCCCACATTTTCGTGTCCAGTTTTAGTTTACCACTGCAAAAACACCTCAATTTTGTGGAAAATGTTGGCTGATTCCTTTTATACGTCTTTTCGTACAACATGTTCTTGTTCCACGTGGACAGTCCTGCCGCCGCCACCGTGAGCCACTCGGCGTCTTTTCGTACAACATGTTCTTGTTCCACAGGTAATTTCTAAATTATATAACATATATAACAAAGCCCCGATCTCAAAACTCAGGGATCGAGGCTTTTCTGTACTTTATATCGATTAGAACGGCGCGATGGTCTTGTTTGCCAGCAGGACTATGGCCAGTACGAACATGATTATCACTATGGCGCATACGATCTTATCGTATATCTTAGGGAAAATCGGTCCGTTGTTCTCCTCCTTACGCCTTATGATGTAGAGAATCACACCGGGTGCATACAGCAGCGCGCACACCAGCACGTATGAAATGCTTGATGCATAGAGCATCCAAACACCATAGATGGAGCCCAGTATGGCAAAGAACCACATCCATGCCTTTTTACCTCCTGAAAGTCCATCAAGAAGCTCACCGTTGGCGCATGACTTCAGCGCATAGAACGCAGACAGCATGTACGGTATCATGATGGAAATCGTCGAAAGATAATAGCAGTTCTGGAACGCCGCATCGCTTATCAGCGCTATTATAAGGAACAATTCAACCAGCAGGGCGCTGAATATTATGGAATATGTCGGCGCGTTGTTCCTGTTCTTTTTCATGAAAATGCTAGGGAAGCAGCCTTGATCTGCAGGCCCGAACGCACTGTCGGTACACAGAATGATGTAGGTGAACAATGCGCCTCCCACGGATACGAATACTGCAACGTTGACCAGCGTACCGCCCCAAGGGCCTACGATGTGCGCCATTACGCCTGCCATCGACGGCCAAGGCAAAGCAGCCAGCTCATCATGCGGAAGCACTCCCATGGAAAGAACGGATATTATGAAGTAGAGCAGGAACAGAGCTATGAAGGAAATGACCGTCGCCTTTCCTGCAATCTTAGTATCCTTAGCTCTTTCGGAAATAACGACTGCTCCTTCAATACCTATGAAGATCCACACTGTAGTGAATATAGTAGCCTTTACCTGATCGAAAAGCGACATCCCTGAGCCAACGCCTGTTAAATTGTCGACGAAGGTATCCCAATGGAATGCGCCGGCAAATATGGCAGCTATCACCAGGAATACGATAGGTATGCACTTTGCAACAACCACAAAGGCATTTATGATGGCTGCCTGGTTTACTCCCTTGAGCAGCAGCATGACGAACAGCCACAGGATAATGGATGCACATATTACGGAAGCCGGTGTCGCTCCGCCTCCAAATACAGGAATCATGGAGCCCAGGTTTCCGAAGAATGCTACGAAAAACGATACTAGAGCCAGAACAGCGCTCATCCAGTATCCCCACGCCGATGAAAACCCGACATAGGAGCCGAAGCCGGCCTTTGCATAGCTGTATACTCCCGAAGTAAGCTCAGGCTTTGCAACGCTGAGTCTGTAGTAGCACATGGTCAGTGCCAGCATTCCGACGAATGTTATTCCCCAGCCTATAACCGTAGCCAGGGTGTATGCTCCTGCCGCAGCGAAGTCTCCCGATAATGTAAAGGCTCCGCTGGCAAGCATGCAGCCTATGGCAAAGAACACCAGAGGAAAAAGACCTAACTGTCTTTCATTTATTTTACTCATTTTAATTCTCCCGGTATCAATAACCTCTATGCACTGCAGCCGTCCGCTATGCCCAGAATCTGAGGGACAGACAGCTGAGACCTCCATCAATTTTTCTGAATTCAGATGTGTCCACAACAAGAGTCTCATATCCTGCATCCTGTACTGCCTTGAGAACTGCCGGATATCCCTCAGGAACGATCACAGTGCCGTTCATCCATATGCAGTTGGCAGCGTATGCTTCTTCTTCCGGAATTATGATCTTATTGTACTTTTCAAATTCAGGCTTATCGATGAATTCGCCTGATACCAGCATGTTGTTGTTCTCTATATAGTTCACGCCGGTCTTCAGGTGGAGAACCTTTTCAAGAGGAACCTGGATGCACTCCATTCCGTATTTATTGAGAATTTCACCCAGCTGTCTGATGCCTTCTGCATTGGTTCTTGCGGAAAGGCCGACATAGAAGGTGTCACCCACCATCATTACGTCGCCGCCTTCAAGAGTTCCTGGCTCCTTGATGTACTCGATTTTATCATCAGGGAAGAACTTCTTGATGGCACCGATAATCTCGTTCTTTTCACCGTTTCTGGATTCTGCGCCGGGGTTTGTTATGATCGCACATTTTCTTGTAATAAGAGCAGGATCCTCTACAAAGCATGAGTCCGGATATCTCTCGTCCGCCTCAAGCACTGTCACCTCAACTCCGCACTTTTTAAGAGCCTCGATATACTTGTCGTGCTGCTTGAGAGCCTCCTCATAAACAGGCTGACCCAACTCCGGAGCTGATGTAATCCCTTCGCATACAGCCTTGCATGGCCTTCTCACGATTACATTATTAAATTTTGTCATGTAAATCATCCTCCTTAATTATTTACAAATCGATACGTCTATTGTATCAATATAGTCTGACTATGCAGTCTGCATAAGATAATATGATTAACCTTTTTGCCGAAAGCGTATATAATATGATTATTCTATAAAAATCAGCCATGCCCGGTATATCACGCCTATGGACTGTGCTGATGCTGCGCATATCGCCTGTGCGATATTCCAAACCATTACAAAAACTAAGGAGAATTAGGATGCCAAGATTCAAAACGCTAAAGGACCACGTTTACGATCATATCGCCACACAGATCATGAATGGAAGGCTGAAACCCAATCAGAAGATAAGCAAGGCCGTGATCTGCGAGGAGCTTTCCATAAGCAGGACTCCAGTGCGCGAAGCCCTTATACAGCTGGCCAGCGAGGAAATCCTTGAGAACGTTCCGAGAAAGGGCTTCATCCTCAAGGCTGTAGCTCCGGAGGAGGCACGCGATATATATGAGGTCATAGGTATTCTTGACGGACTTGCCGCATATAATTCATGCGATTCTCTCACAGACAAGGACTTTCTCGACATGGAATTCTTTATGGACAGCATGGATCTTGCCATCAATTCAGGCAACTATCCCATGTACTACAGACAGCAGCTGGAATTTCACCAGGTTTACCTGTCGAAATGCAATAACGAAGTGCTTATAAACGAGCTGAACAGGCTGAAGAACAAGTTCCTCAACAGGAATTATCAGACGGATACAGGCGGCGAAATAAAAGACGTGCTGCTGGCCACCAACAACGAGCATCGTGAAATATACAGGCTTCTTAAGACCCGTGAAAAGGAGCAGGCTCGCAGATATCTAGCCGAGGTTCACTGGGCTCCTGAAAAGAGCAAATTCGATCTCATATAGCACCGCTTTTCAATGTACATATAAAATGCCCCGCATCGATGATATCACCTTCACCGTGCGAGGCATATTTATTATATGCTTTTATCTGTCTTCATCATTCCACCGGGCGTGATTCTCGTTTCTTACAGGTCTGATGATGGTCTTCATCAGGTCCGCCCTGGTTCCACCGCTGTATTCTATCACTTCCTGCACTTCTTCAGCAGTCATGTCGTAGTCCAGATCCACCATATCGCTCTTGATCAGACCTCTATATAGCACACCTCTTTCATCTATGATTGCACATTCCAGCGCAGCATTTCTGATGCTGTTCTCGCCGCTGCCTGCCTTTGGATTCTGTACCAGCGCAGCTTTGCCCTCCTTCACCGTAACTGCAAGACCGCTGTCAACACCTGCCCTGTATCTTGCATATGAATTCTCACGCATCGTCACTCTTTCGTCGAAAAAGGCGCTGTCAAAGTCGTCCCCCGGTCTTCCGCTGTAAAGAAGTCCGTATCCCGCTTCGCCATCTCTGTAAAGCACTGCCGCATGTCCTTCATGGTTGGTCATCGCCAGGCTTCCGTCATTTCCCCAGGAATACGTCAGCTTTTCTGCTGCCGGAAACAGCTCAAACCGTCCGCATGATTCCCAAAGATCGGCATCTATAAGCTCTGCAAAATACTTCCCGTCTGCAACGGAAAAGACAGCCAGATGTCTGTGGTCCTCCGACAGGCTAAGCTCCACATACTCAGCCCCTTCATCGAGAGGGTATACCATTGCCATCTGATCCATCAGCGGCTTCGGATCAGGCAGCGTCCAGCTTCTCCTGCTCTTTCCTATGGTCGCCGTAGCCTCCGTATCCACAGGCAGCTCATACACTCCGTAGCCTCCGCGTATCTGCGAGACGTCCACATTCTCGCCCATGGCAGTCCTGTTGTTGACAACGAAGAGCAGCCTGTTCTTCAGACCGTATTCGGAAGCCGATTTTGCCTCTCTTCCTTCAGATTCGCCATTGCTCTCACCTTCTGCGTCACCTGCCGCCATATCCGGATGCTCCCAGTTCATCCCGTCTCTTATATTCTCCTCCTGCACCACTATTATCGGATCGACCTCGTAGAAGTCCGCCCCATCTCCCAGCGGCTTTACTATCCTGCTTCTGTATCCCAGAGAAGTCTTCTCATCGTGATCCCCGGCTGCAGATATCCTGTACCGCTGATACTCATTTTCTATCACAGGTATCCTGAACATATCGTTGAAGGTCACATACATATCCACGTCTCTGTC
This sequence comes from uncultured Bacillota bacterium, assembly GCA_958448635.1. Classification (GTDB taxonomy): domain Bacteria; phylum Bacillota; class Clostridia; order Peptostreptococcales; family Anaerovoracaceae; genus Lentihominibacter. Next base: position 4,701 of record CAUDEQ010000099.1, read on the forward strand.
GTAGGAAGCGGCGTTTTCCCCGGAAAGCGAGCCGTTTTCTTCGTATATCTTAAGACCGGTCAGCGCCGCCGATGAATTGTACGACCTCGTACCGAACTGGAACCTAAAGCTCACAGGATAATAGTCAATGTACTCTCCTGTCCTTATCACGCCCCTGGCTGCTTTGCCGCTTTCCAGGACGTCCTGCTGGATTTCATCGTAATAATCATGTATTTTCGTTTCCTGAAGTCCTCCCAGCCTGTCGTATTCCAGCCTCGTCACATAAGGCACCGA
>CAUDEQ010000100.1 GCA_958448635.1 uncultured Bacillota bacterium
GTCAATAAAGGGTTATAGGTTACCTTTATCAACCTAAATACATTATATAAGGAGTGTGCCATGCCATATTTAATCGTGCTGGGGATCATTGTAGCGATCATAGCCACGGCCATTTTCAAGGTGAACAAGATACAGGCGGACAGGTATGTCAAGCTGGCACAGAAGGCCAAGGTGGCAGATGACGCTGATGATGAGGATCCTGAGAAAGAGCAATAGCGTAACATATACAGATCTCCTTTCATAGTATGTAATATACGAAAGAAAGGAGATTTTTAATATGATCAACTGTAACAACTGCAATGGCTACAATAATTGCGGCTGCTCCTCGTGCATGAATACCTCTGTTGTGAGCGTATGTGACTGCGGCTGCTCAGGCTGCGGCTGTGGATGCAGCTGCGGCGACTGCGCCACATATACCGTTATAAAGCATGATGCGTGCTGTGCAGACTGTGGATGCGGATGCACGCAGGAAGCTTCCGTCAGCGGCGGATGCACAGGTACGGCGTGGACATCGGAAAGATGCGGCATGTAGGAAAGATAAATTTTATATAGATAAAAAGGCAGGTGCGCTGGACGCCTGCCTTTTGAATTCGTATCAGTTTTTCAGACTCTGCATAGGAGCAGGTATCTTGCCGCCTCTGTTGATCATCACTGCAGAGGACTTACCGTTGATCTTCATGATAGGTCCGCTGCCCAGAAGTCCTCCGAAATCCAGGATCTCGCCTTCCTTGTGACCGATGGCAGGGATCACCCTCACTGCAGTTGTCTTTGAGTTGACCATTCCGATGGCCGCTTCATCTGCGATGATGGCGGAGATGGTTTCCGCAGGAGTCTCGCCCGGAAGGACTATCATATCCAGGCCTACTGAGCATACTGCAGTCATGGCTTCCAGCTTCTCTATGGTAAGTGTTCCGGCTTTTGCAGCGTCTATCATGCCGGCGTCCTCGGAAACGGGGATGAATGCACCGGACAGTCCTCCCACATTGGAGGAGGCCATTACGCCGCCTTTCTTGACGGCATCATTGAGCATGGCCAGGGCGGCTGTAGTACCGTGGGTTCCGCATTGCTCAAGTCCGATTTCCTCCAGGATATGGGCGACTGAGTCGCCTACAGCAGGAGTCGGTGCCAGAGACAGATCTATGATACCGAAAGGCACATCCAGCCTCTGGGAAGCTTCTGCGCCCACCAGCTGTCCCATTCTTGTGATTTTAAAGGCGGTTTTCTTGATAAGCTCCGCTACCTCCGAAAGAGAGGCATCCTTAGGCAGCTTGGAAAGTGCGGAGCGTACTACTCCCGGGCCCGAAACGCCTACGTTGATGACGCAGTCAGGCTCGCCTATGCCGTGAAATGCTCCTGCCATGAAAGGATTGTCCTCAGGAGCATTGCAGAATACGACCAGCTTTGCGGCGCCTATGCACTGTCTGTCCTTTGTCATCTCGGAAGTTCTTCTGACAACATCGCCCATCATTTTAACTGCGTCCATGTTGATGCCGGCCTTGGTGGAGCCCACGTTTACAGATGAGCATACGAAGTCAGTCTCTGCCAGCGCACGCGGAATGGACTCGATGAGCTCCTTCTCGCCTGCAGCAAAGCCCTTGTGTACCAGAGCTGAATATCCGCCTATGAAGTTGACGCCTACGTCCTTTGCAACGCGGTCGAGGGTTTTGGCGTATTTTACAGGGTCGCCTCCCGAAGCGCCCACGAGTATGGATATGGGAGTCACCGATATCCTCTTGTTTACGATGGGAATTCCGTATTTTTTTTCTATATCCTCGCCTGTCCTTACCAGATCCTTGGCAAGCCTGTATATTTTGTCGTATACCTTCCGGCATGATCTGTCTATATCGCTGTCACAGCAGTCGATGAGTGAGATGCCCATTGTGATCGTTCTTATATCAAGATGTTCATCCTGTATCATGGTTATGGTTTCCATGATGTCCTTAGTGTTCAACATATCTTTACCTCCTGCCCGTTATATTCTGTGCATCGAATTGAAAATATCTTCATGCATCACATGGACAGTCATTTCAGGAACTGCAGCCTGAATGGTATCCTTCATCTCCTCCAGCGAACGGTTAAGCTTGTCTATATCCACCAGCATTATCATGGCAAAGTAATCCGACAGAACCGACTGTGTCACCTCGGCCACATTGGCATTGGCTTCAGCGCATGCCGTGCTTACTTTTGCCAGTATTCCAACCATATCTTTTCCGATTACTGTTATAACTGCTCTCATATTTCCCTCCTGAATTTATATAAAATTTGTATATTGAGTTTATATCAAATAAACATTTGTCAAATTAACATTCTACCACAACATACCGTCCCTCTTCAAGTGATGAGTCAGTTCTGAAGCGGATTTTAATGTCGGGATATTTTTCAGCAAAATATTTTCTGTTGACCTTGGCATTTCCCACCATGTTTGAAAAGGAGGTGCCGCTGCTGAAAAAGTCAAAGCGTCGGCAGTCCGATAATCGGCCTTTGTCATGGGCGTTGGACTTATCGATGGCGCCGTCTTTATAGTTTTCTGAGCTGCCTGCTGGGGCAGGTGATTTACAGAGAAGCTCTGAAAGCTGGGTTTCCAGTTGTTCCCTTGCCAGCTCTCCCTCCACCAGCTGTCTGAAGGCGGGGTGGTATGTATGTCCCTGTATCTCGCCGCCGTCTGTTATGAGATCGGTGCTTTTAAGGCCTACTCTGATAATGTTGATGCCTGCTCCGTCTATTATCCTGTACATCTCCTTGGTGATGGCGACGGCCTCTTCGGTGGTGAGGGGTCTGTATGCTCCGGCTCTGTACATATTCAGAAGCTCCGTGTCATTGAGTACGATGGTGGGATAAAGTCTGGCTATGGACGGAGCGAGCTTCACCGTTTCCTCAGCCGAATGGATGCATTTTTCCATGGAGTCTCCGGGAAGTCCTATCATCAGCTGGATACCCAAATCAAAGCCGTATTCCTTTATGAGCCTGCAGGCGCAGTATACGGCTTCCACGTCATGGCCTCTGTTGGAGGCCTTAAGTACATCGGGATCGAAGGACTGGACTCCCAGCTCTATTATGTCGGCATCATAGCTCCTGAGGTTGTCCAGGATATCTCTGTCGATGTAGTCCGGCCGTGTGGACATGTGTATTTTATGGATCAGACCTCTGTCCTTGTATTCCTTGGCGATCTGAAGAAAGGCCGACTGCTCCTCCATGGGGATGCCGGTGAAGCTTCCTCCGAAAAAGGCCAGCTCTATTGTTTCAAGTCCACGCCCCTGCAGTGTGGGCAGGTAGGAGTCTATAAGTTTTCTTACGTCTTCGGCAGTCACATCGGAGCCTCTGGCTGTTATCGCCTTCTGATTACAGAAGACGCAGTCGTTGGGGCAGCCTCTGTGAGGTATGAAGACAGGTATTATCGCATGCTTTTTCATAATTTCATTTTCCCATTTACCATGTAGTTAATATGCTGCCTATGTCGGTCAGCGGATAATCCTTGAAATATGCCGTATCTATGCCACGCAGATGTATGAAGTTCGCAATCTTCATGTAATCGGGATGGGAGGAAAGGTCTCCGTTGAACAGTATGGTGGGGCGAAGTGAAGCTGCTGAGGGCTGCGCATCGCAGGGAATATCGCTGTCGATGCCATGAGCTGTCTTTTCATGGCAGTGAGGCGGCGAAAGTATATGACCGGCGCAGCCTCCTATGAAGCCGTAGTCGAAGCCGGGAAGAGCGATATGCCCTGTCTGTATCAGCAGGACGTCTGCACCTGCTGCAGAAAGCTTCTTTTCAATGCCGGCGTCGGAGGTTATGAAGGAGGTGTCATCGACGGGAAGACAGCAGCATCTTGAATAGCCCTGAGGGACATCGACGTATGTGAGGCTGCCGGCATTGCCGCCGAGGTGCGCTTTCCATTCTGCGGCAGCGGACAGAAGAGACTCGTCTGTGTGCTTCAGATTGTGTATGAAGTACCTGCCGGTGCATACGGCGTTGTAGATGATGTTCCCCGGATATGACGGATTCAGCTTTTTCGGATTTCCCCGGAAAAGCTCAGGCCTTTCCCACACTCCCAGTCTGCACATGAAAATATCGGGGTGTGTTGAAACGGGGTAATAAGTTGTCCCGCAGTGGTTTACCGTTTCCGTGGGGCAGCCCAGCCGGCTGAGATATGATGTTAAGGCCCTGTGGGCATCGATGGATACATAAGCTTTTTTCATGGTTAAAGTATACGACTTAAGAGTGACAAGTGCAAGAAAGAGAAGGCAGGGAGAAGAAAAAAAGAACATAAAACAGCATGAGAAAAAAATCTTGACTTTACCATGGAAAAGTGCAATAATACTAGCAAATGCCAAGACCGGAAATCAGTAAGCCCTGCAAGGAGCTACAGAGAGCTGCCGTTTGGTGAGAGGCGCAGTACACCGCAGGTCCGAATACATTCCGAGAGCAGTCCGTTGAACGGACGAGGTTTTCGTCTTATTAGATCGGAACGGGTTCACCCGTCACAGTGAGCGAGTTTGTTGGAACTCAGTGAGGCTGCAGTCGTGAGGCTGCAGTGAACAGAGGTGGTAACGCGGTAATAACTGCCCTCTGAGCTGTACATGTTCGGAGGGCAGTTTTTTGTTGTGCGCCTGGCGGCGCACGTTTCTAACGGGTGAAAGTCCCGAATCC
>CAUDEQ010000101.1 GCA_958448635.1 uncultured Bacillota bacterium
TTGGAGAGTCAGAGGTATTATTAATGTTGGTATCATGCAGGAATCTCCAAATGATATGTGCTGCACCTTTGATTTGGAGAATCTAGGGCATCTTCAAGGTTGGTGACATGTCGGAATCTCCAAATGACGTGTGCTGTACCTTTGATTTGGAGATTATAGGGCATCTTCAAGGTTGGTGACATGTTGGAATCTCCAAATGACGTGTGCTGTACCTTTGATTTGGAGAGTTTATCAAGGCGAAGGAAGAAAAAGCCTCCAAATCATGCGATTGCGAGCAGAATTTTGTGATTTCAAAAATCTCGGACAAAGAAGCCATCGAATCCACCGAATCCGCCGAAGCCAACGAGTCATCGAATCCGCCGAATCATCGAAGCCATATGATATTTCATCTTAGACGGCGGCTTTATATTGTAGTGCCTGCGGAAATAGTGTATAATATAAAAAGTATGGATTTGAGGAAAAACATCCGAAGGGTGTTTTTCGGAAAATATATCCAAAACAGACATCCGGGGCAAGACATTCACTGATCATAGGCGTTATAGTACGGAAATAAAAGTGCAGGGAAATAATATAATTTATATAAGGAGAGGCGCTATGGAATACAAAGAATACAAGAACATACTGTTTGAGGTAAAGGAAGGCATCGGATATGTGACCATGAACAGACCGAAGGCAATGAATGCTCTCAACACAGAGGTGGTTGCCGAGCTTGATGATCTGTTCACAGATATAGAAGCTGACGATGAGGTTAAAGCAGTCATCGTTACAGGAGCCGGAAGAGCCTTCGTCGGAGGAGCCGATATCGCATATATGGGCGCTTTGGACGGACTCAAGGGAAGAGAATTCGTAATGCAGGGGCAGGCGATGATGGACAGGGTTGAAAATCTCAGCAAGCCGGTTATCGCTGCAATTAACGGATTTGCGTTGGGCGGCGGCAACGAGCTTGCCATGGCATGTGACATAAGGATCGCATCAGAGGCAGCAAAGTTCGGTCAGCCTGAGGTGAATCTCGGAATAATACCGGGATATGGCGGAACTCAGAGACTGCCTAGACTGGTAGGCAAGGGCGTGGCGAAAAAGCTGGTGCTGACTGCGGAGATAATCGATGCACAGGAAGCGCTGAAGATAGGCCTCGTCGACGAGGTGGTCGCTGCAGAAGAGCTGATGGAGAAGGCAGAGGCCATGGCAAAGACCATCATGGCCAAGGCGCCTATCGCTGTAAAGATGGCTATTGCTGCCATAAACAACGGAATGAACACAGACCTTAGAACAGGAATACAGTTTGAGGCGGAAGCATTCCAGACATCTTTCAATTCGGAAGACAGAGTTGAAGGAATGGCAGCATTCCTGGAAAAGAGAACTGCAGAATTTAAGAACAGATAGCTTGACTGTCGATATAAAAAATAATATAATCATATAGCATGAAATTGCCTTTTGATGGTTCCGCTCGCATGGTTTGGGTCCTGCGCAATAGGACACCGTGAACCTTGTCAGGTCCGGAAGGAAGCAGCAATAAGCGGAAGCTCTTATGTGCCGCAGATAAGCCTTCTCCTACGCCTGCGGAGCTTTCAAAGGGCAATTTCTGCATTTATATGGAGGAAAAGCATGTATACAGCTCTGTACAGAGCCTGCCGACCTGAAATCTTCGACGAGATACTGGGGCAGGAGCATATCGTAAGGATACTGAAAAATCAAATCAATACGGACAGCACCAGCCATGCGTATCTGTTTTGCGGTACGAGAGGTACGGGAAAGACCACGACGGCCAGAATACTGGCGAAAGGACTGAACTGTCTCAGTGAAGGTGAAAAGCCTTGCGGCCGGTGCAGCGCATGCCGTGAGATATGCGACGGCGTGTTTATAGATGTGGTGGAAATCGACGCCGCCTCCAACAATGGCGTAGACAATATCAGAGAGCTGCGTGAGAGCGTGAAATATCCGCCTGCAGTGGGAAGAAAAAAAGTTTATATAATAGACGAAGTCCACATGCTGTCATCGGGAGCTTTCAATGCGCTGCTCAAGACGTTGGAGGAACCGCCTGAATACGTGGTGTTCATACTTGCAACGACAGAGCCGCAGAAGCTGCCGGCGACCATACTTTCCAGATGTATGAGACTGGATTTCAAACGAGTTCCGGAAGCTGTACTCATCAGAGGTATGGCTGAGATATGCGCAGGCAGGGGAATCCATGTGGAGGAGAATGCTCTGAAGATAATTGCCGCCAACGCTGACGGCTCGGTGAGAGACGGGCTCAGCATCCTGGATCAGTGCATTTCCGGTGGAGACATGCACATCACGGCGGCCGATGTGCTGGACTTTCTCGGAGCATCGGGAGAAGAGGTCTTCATTGAGCTGACGGATATGGTGCGAATGAGAAAGACGGCAGATGCGCTTATACTGCTGGATAAGGTTCTTTCGGACGGTAAGGATGTGAGACAGTTCATGAAGGACTGGGTCAGCCATTACAGAAACCTCCTTATGACCAAGTTCATAAAAGACCCGCAGAATATCATAAATATGTCCGTTGAGAATATAGACAGGATAAGGAAGCAGAGCAACAGCATGGAGCCTTCTGATATAAGCAGAGGAATCCTTGAAATATCCAGGACGATGAACGATGCCAAGTGGTCAACTCAGCCCAGGATATTGCTGGAGCTTGTCATCGTGAAGCTTTCGACGGAAACGTCATCTGCAGGAGTGCAGCAGATGCAGGCAATGCAGCCGATACAGCGAGGTGCTGCGCCGGGCAGAACGGCACCAGGCAGAGCAGAGAGCCTTCATGGAAAGCCAGGAGAGGGAAATCCGCAGGTCATCCATGATGATGGCAGCCCGGAGCGCACAAGGACGTTGGAATCCGATGACGGACTTCATGAAAAAGTCTCTGCGGAAGGAATACAAAGGGCAGGTGCTCTTGAAAACGCTGACATGCTTCTAAAGGGAGCTGCGCCTGAAAACGCCGATATTCCTCAAAGCGGGAGCTCGAATCGGAACGCTGACGGTATTTACGATGCAGATATGATACGGGACGTCGATAGCCTTCAGAACACCGGTATATATAGCAGCGATGGGATCTCTCAGCCGGGAGCAAAACCTGCGACTTTGGAAGATGATAAGGGATATGGCTTTGCAGGTGAAAACACCTTTGATCTGGAGGAGATCTGGAACGCCGTCTTCGAAGACGGCGAAGCTGCCAAAGGGAGCTTTTACATGATAGGAAGCAGCGGAAGGCTCGTGGAAGTCGATGAAAACAGCTTTACCGTAGAGATGAGCTCGGAGACTAAGAAGGAGCTGGCGGAGAAAAGCCGCAGTCTTTTGGAGGATCTGATGGAAAAGCATACGGGCGTCAGAAGGATGCTGAAGCTGGTGACGGCGGGAGCCGGAATGAGAAGCAGTGAAGGCAGAAGCGTTGAGGAAATAGCAAGAGACGCCGAAGCCCTGCTGGGCATAGATATAGAGATACAATAATAAATAATAAAAGGAGAAAAAACGATGGGAAAAGGTATGAAAGCAGGGAAAAAGCCTAAGGCTCCCGGCATGGGAAACATGCAGAAGCAGATGGCTCAGATGCAGGCTATGCAGAGGAAGATGGACGAGCTGCAGGCTGAGATAAATGAGATGGAAGCATCGGCAACGTCGGGAGGCGGAGCCGTTACGGTGGTGGTTTCCGGAAGCAAGGAAATCAAGGACATCCAGATAAAGCCGGAGGTGGTGGACCCCGATGACGTTGAAATGCTTCAGGATCTGATCATGGTAGCTGCCAACGAGGCGCTGAGGCAGATGGAGGAAATATCTCAGAATGAAATGAGCAAGCTGACTGCGGGCCTCGGAATTCCGGGTCTGTAAAGTCGCTTTACGAGGTTACTGCAGACAATGAAGTATTATGCAAAACCCCTTAACAGATTGATAAACGAGCTTTCGAAGCTTCCGGGAATTGGTGGAAAGACAGCCCAGAGGCTTGCTTTTCATATCCTTTCCATGGAGGATAATGAGGCGATGAATCTGGCGGATGCGATAATATATGCCAAGAAATCCATGACATACTGCTCTGTATGCGGCAATCTCACGGATACGGATCCGTGCTCCATATGCTTGGATGAGAGCCGCAACAGGAGTCAGATATGCGTGGTGGAAAGCCCCAAGGATGTCGTCGCCATGGAAAAGATAAGGGAATATCACGGCTATTACCATGTCCTTCACGGAGCCATTTCTCCGATGGACGGAATAGGACCTGACGACATAAATCTCAGGAGCCTTATAATGAGACTTCAGGATGAGAATGTCAAGGAGGTTATCATTGCGACGAATCCCAACATCGAGGGTGAGGCGACGGCCATGTATATAGCAAGGCTCATAAAGCCGTCGGGAATCAAGGTGTCCAGGATAGCTCACGGTATACCGGTGGGCAGCGATCTGGAGTACGCCGATGAGGTGACGCTGCTGAAGGCGGTGGAAGGCAGGCGTGAGCTGTAAAGCGCAGAGCCTTGCGGAG
>CAUDEQ010000102.1 GCA_958448635.1 uncultured Bacillota bacterium
GAAAAAGACGCTCATAACCAAAAACAATAAGATGATGGCCTTCGTGGATATGGAGGATCTGATGGGAACCGTGGAGGTAGTGGTGTTTCCAAACGTATATGAGAGATATTCACAGCTGGTAGCTGAGGACAGCATAGTGTCCATCACAGGGACCGTCAATTTCAAGGAGGGAGAAGTGCCTAAGCTTCTGGCTGACAAGATAGTGGATCTCAGGGAGCTGAAGAAAAACGGCGTAATAAAGGAAGAAAATGCCGGCATGAAGGCGACAGAAGCAGGCGAATATCATGACAGAGGCGAGGCTTTGCACAAGAAAAGGACTGCAGAGCCTGACGGAATAGTTAAGATAAAGCTTCCTGACGGAGATGCAGGTATGATTCTGGAGGAGATAAAGGCAGTTATGCAGCAGCATAAGGGCAGATGTCAGGCCATAATCTATATGCCGAAGGGCGGCTCCTTCAGAACAGACGAATCGCTGTGGATACAGCCTGATGCCGACTTCAGGGAAAAGATCGTGGCCATAGTCGGAGAAGCAAATTACAAGGGATAAAATGAAGCAATTGAAGTAGAGACTGGAAAGAGGTGTTTAGATGAAGAAGATAGGAGTGCTTACAAGCGGTGGAGACGCACCCGGCATGAATGCTGCTGTAAGAGCTGCAGTGAGAACGGGAATTTCCATGGGAATGGAGGTCTATGGAATAGAGAGAGGCTACGAAGGGCTTCTGGACGGAGATGTCAGGAAGCTGGAGTGGAAGTCGGTGGGTGATATACTGCAGAGAGGCGGTACGATACTGAGGACAGCCAGAAGCGAGAGATTCATGACTGATGAGGGCCAGGAGCATGCCATGAGGATACTGGAGACCTTCGGGATAGAAGGAGTAGTGGTGATTGGCGGGGATGGATCCTTCAGGGGAGGTCTGGATCTGTCAAGGAGAGGCATCAGGATAATGGGCATACCGGGAACCATAGACAACGATCTGGGGTATACCGATTATACCATAGGCTTTGATACAGCCGTGAATACGGTGCTGTCTCTGATATCCAACATAAGAGATACTGCATCGGCTCATGAGAGGACCACAATAATAGAGGTAATGGGAAGACGCTGCGGAGATATAGCACTCCATGCAGGTCTTGCCGGTGGAGCAGATGTGATACTGGTTCCGGAAGTGGAAACTGATATAAACGAGGTGTGCAGGAAGGTGCTGAGAGGACAGCAGTCAGGCAAGCTCCACAGTATCATAGTCAAGGCTGAAGGAGTCGAGCTGAGCTCCGGGGAGCTGGCAACGATTATAGAGGAACGAACCGGAAGAGAAACGCGTACCGTGGTTCCCGGTCATATACAGAGGGGAGGCACACCTAGCGGCAGGGACAGGATACTTGCCAGTCTTATGGCCACAAAGGCTGTACAGCTGCTTTATGACGAAGACAGCAGTAAGGCAATAGGTATACGCGGAAATGATATAGTGTACTATGACCTTGACAAGGCTCTTGAAATAAAGCGCGATTTCGACAGGAAGATGTACAGTCTTGCAGGTGTGTTATCGTAAATACAGCGTATTATTTCACCTTTTCCCGCAGATAATAACATCAAGTATCGGGAAAAGGTGTTTTTTATGGGAAAGAACAGAATTGAAAAGACAGAGGGAAGCCTAAGCTTCGGTGGACTTACCGCCATGATAATAGGCTCCACTATAGGTGCAGGTATATTCACTACGGCAGGCGATATGGCTTCCAACGGCGCACATACAGGCAGTGTGCTCATAGGCTGGGCTATAGCAGGCATCGGCATGTACATGCTGATGATGTGCTTCTTCGGCCTAAACAGGGAAAGACCGGAGCTTACAAACGGGATATACAGCTATGCTAAGGAAGGCTTCGGGGGATTCGTGGGCTTCAACTCGGCATGGGGCTACTGGATGAGCGCACTGATATGCAATGTTTCGTATATTACTCTGCTCTTCGGAGCGTTGGGATATTTCTTTCCCATATTCGGATCGGGAAACAATTCGGCATCGATAATATGCGGATCGGTGGCAGTATGGCTTATGGTATGTCTGGTGCTTACAGGCGTCCGGCAGGCTACCATAATTAATACCGTGGTTACCATATGCAAGCTAATACCGATATTTGTGTTTATCGTTGCAGTGATACTTCTGGGAAGCTTCGATATTGATATATTTCTTGATAATTTCTGGGGAGGTGATGATGTACCCCTCAGCATACAGATAATGTCCACCACGTCGTCTACTGTATGGGCGTTCATAGGTGTGGAGGGAGCAGTTGTGCTTTCGGCCAGAGCCAGAAGAGCAAGCGATGTTGGAAAAGCATCTCTCACAGGTTTCTTGGGAATACTGGCATTATATGTGATAGTGGCAGTACTCAGCATGGGGGTGATGACAGCGGAGGAGCTGGCACAGCTGGAAAATCCGCAGATGGCTCAGATACTGGAAGAAGTTGTAGGCCCATGGGGAGCGACACTGGTAAACGTGGGCGTAATAATATCGATATTGGGAGCGTTGTTGGGATGGACGATAATAGCTGCCGAATGCCCTTATGAGGCGGCAAGACAAGGTGTGTTTACTAAAGCCTTTGCCAGAAGCAACAGCAAGGGAGCGCCTGTAACGGCACTGATAATAACCAATGCGCTGATACAGATGTTTCTGCTGATAATACTGTTCAGTGAATCGTCGTATCTGGCATTTTATACCATCGGTTCATCTATGATAATGCTGCCGTATCTGCTGAGTGCGATTTACTATTTCAAACTCAGCAGAAATGTATACGCTGTAGCGGGAAGCATTTACGGAATATGGATGATCGTTTCGGCAGGAATCGTGCAGTTTCTCATAACAAGCGTGCTTTATGCACCGGGTATATGGGTATATATAAGAGGGAGAAGGGAAAGGGGGCACAGAGCCTTTGAGCCTTACGAAAGAAATATCGCCATAGTTTTGGTGATACTGGCGGCGATATCGCTGGCGCTTATGTTTACGGGAGTGATAAATCCGTTTTAAAAAGCTCAAAGAGGCAGTGTTCTGTCTTTGATTAGGCACATCTGTATGAAAGATGTGCTTTTTTATTGCAGTCAATAAGGGTAATATTTAGATATGGAACGAAAAATGGGAGGGATGAGCATGAAACGCAAGAAATACAGATTTGAGGGAATGCTATGGAGAATAGAAGACAGCATGGCAGCTTATGTGATATTTCCGGCCGATATAAAGCAGGTCTTCGGCAAAGGTCTGGTTCATGTACATGCCATGGTGGATGATCTGGAATTTGACTGCAGCATAATGAACAGAGGTCATAAGCATTACAGGAAAAGACCTGCATATACAATAAGCATAAACAGGGACAGGCTTATGCAGCTTGGCAAGATATACGGGGACACGGTTACCGTAACCGTATGGGAGCGTGAAAAATAGAATCCAAATGACGACTACACGATGCCAAGACCCTCCAGCAGGATCTTAAGCCCTATGAGTATCAGAACTGCTCCGCCGAAGAATTCCGCTTTTGACTTGTATCTGGTTCCGAATATGCTGCCTATCTTAATTCCGATGGCTGAGCACACGAAGGTGACGATACCTATGAAGGAAACTGCCGGAAGTATGGACACATTTAGAAATGCGAAGGTAACGCCCACTGCAAGGGCATCTATACTGGTGGCCACTGAAAGCAGCAGCATGGTCTTTACATTCATCGATGGATCTGTGCATTCATCGGCGCTGTCGAGAGCTTCCTTTATCATATTGCCTCCTATTATGGCCAGAAGAACGAATGCGACCCAGTGGTCGTATTTCGTAATTATTTCAGAAAAAACGCTGCCCAGACAGTAGCCCAGCAGAGGCATCAGAGCCTGAAACCCGCCAAACCACAAGCCGGCTGAGCATGCATGCTTCAGTTTTATTCTTCCCAGAGAAAGTCCCTTGCATATGGATACTGCAAAGGCGTCCATGGATAATCCCACGGCCAGTATGAAAAGTTCGACAAGTCCCATTGTCAGTAGCTCCTTCACATCGTAAACATAAATAATCTATCAGAATAACACCAGTTAATTATAATATTATGATGGAGTTTGTCAATATTGAACTGCATAGCGTAACAGGAGAGTATGACGCTTGCAGAAAAGTTTCAGGAGCCTGAGGGCTCCTTTTTCAGATACAGTAAATATCGAATATGTGACAAGTGCTGTATGATAATACTGTCGTAAGACAAATATGGGTCAAGGCCGGATTGCCTAATGAAAATGTTGTACGATGAGTTCAAAAATGGAAAATCAGCCAACATTTTTTGCTTAATAGGGGCATTTTGGCGATAAAAACAGGCTGTTGTTGGCTATAAATAAAATAGAAGG
>CAUDEQ010000103.1 GCA_958448635.1 uncultured Bacillota bacterium
ACGTACTTTGACGATTGCACGTGCGCTGAATGAAAAACCACATTCCATTTCCAGGCTGATTTCAGTCCTTAACTCTTCTTGCGCCGATGGAAAAAGATACCTGAGCTTTTTACCGTCAAGGTCCGACCTGAAGTCCGGTCTCAGACTTGCAAGCTTCTTGCGCCGGGCAAGAAGCAAGGCTGCCCGTTTCAGGTCGCTGCCGGCATGCAAACGGCGATTTCAACGCCTCATCTCACTCTATTCCCAAAATATCCATAGGATCGATGCGGCTTCCGTTTACGATCACCTCAAAGTGCAGATGAGGCCCCGTGGAGTTGCCTGTAGAGCCTATCAGCGCTATACGCTGCCCCCTTTCCACCTTCTGTCCCTCTGCCGCCAGCAGGCTGCTGCAATGGGCGTAATAAGTCTGCATACCGTTGCCGTGATCTATTTTTATCAGGTTTCCGTATCCGCCGCTGTAGCCTGCATGATAGACCGTTCCGCTGTCTGCGGCATATATGTCGCTGCCCATGGGCGCACCGAGATCCAGACCGTGATGAAAGCCTCCCCATCTGGGCCCGAATCGGGAAGTCACATGCACCTCCTCCACAGGAATCGCAAGGGTGGTATAGGTGGCATCGTCTTTATACGATACGCCTGCGTCCACTGCATCGCTGCTGCCGCCGAAGCCGTCATAATTCCTGGTTCCCGTCAGCACCACACGGTTGGACGGCTCTCTTATGGTCTCCACCTCGACAACATTTTCATCTACCGTTTTTCCATTCTCGCTGACTATCTTCTTGGTGACCTTTTGGGCGCCGTCCTGCCCCTCATCTTCAACTCTTGTTTCACCGACATACATGTCAGGCTCAGGCTTGTACTCCTCTTCACACTCTATGGTCTCGATGGCGCTTTTCTCTCTGGTGACCACCACCGTCAGATAGCCTTCTCCCTCATTTCCCGACAAAAGCTCTTTCTTGGCCTCCCTTTCCGTCAATATGTCCGGCGGCTCATCTCCGTTTTGAAGCTCCATCCTTTTAATGCCCGTGTCCTCAGCTATCTGTATGTCGAGTATGGATTCCGGCTCATCGTCAAATTCCTCTATCACGCTGTCCATCACTTTCTCGGCAGCCTCTCTGGATTCCACCAGAACTGCAGCTTCGCCATCTACGGTGATATACCATGGAGGAGTTATCACCTCTCCGTCTGCCAATGCAACAGGTATGTCGCCTTCAGGTGCAAGGGCAGCTCCGACGGCAATGGAAATGCACAAAAGCAGTGAACAGGCCAATACTGCGATTACCCTTACCCTTGCGGGGACAGGCACCGCCTTTTCAGTTGAAATCATGAACTTCATTTTTCTTTTTCCTCTGAGATTTTTTCCCTCCCGGGAGTAGTTTGCCCTTCCTGAATTTTTCCTGAAGTTTTCTCTAATATTTACTTCTGTTTACTTCATTTGTTCCGAAAATTCATCTCGGAAATCATCTCGGAAATTTGTCTCGGAAAAGCTTTACTGGCTATTATTCCCAGATTCTCGAAAAATAATTCATCGCTAGTTATGCGCAGCGGTGATGGTTTGCCGGGCGCTGGTTTTTGTTGGGTTTCATCCGTTTGGGGCGGCGGGGGATTTGGATGAAACTTGATGCGTGACAAGCTCTCAATGCACTTGTGTTTATTGTACTTTTGTTTATTGTTTCATCTTAGGCTTGTTTCCTGCTCTCTGCCGGATCATCAAAAATACGCAAGCAATGCCCCCCTATTGAAATTATCAGGTTTCAATGCTATACTTTTCAACGCAATATACGTCTTAGCACATGCATATTGTCATTAATATCACATTCAATATTTTTCATTGCTATGAATATTATTCGATATCGCCATTGCTATAGACATATTGGAGATTTTCATTAATATAGACACTATTGAATGTTTTCATTAGTATGGGCATCATCGGATATTTCCATTCCCATGAATGCTATTGAATTTCTCCATTGCTATTAACATTATTAAAGAGAAAGGTTGTTGACACATCATGAAGCTTATAATAGAAGGGCTTAAAAAATCATTTGATAAAAAGGAAATTTTAAAGGGTATAGATTTTCAGTTTGATGAGGGTAAGATATACGGCCTGCTGGGCAGAAACGGCGCCGGCAAGACCACCTTTTTCAACTGCATCAGCGAGGACATTCCTGTGGACGGCGGTAGCTTTTACATAGAGGAAAACGGCGAAAGAAGGAAGCCTGCAGCAGAGGATATCGGCTACATTCTTTCCACACCCAATGTTCCTGAATTCCTCACCGGCAGGGAGTTCCTCAGATTCTTCATCGAAATAAACGGCAAACGAATGAGCGATATCCGCACGGAGGACGAATACTTCGATATGATGAAGATAGACGCTTCCGACAGAGACAAACTGCTGAAGGACTACTCCCACGGCATGAAAAACAAGATGCAGATGCTTGTCAATATCATCGCCGAGCCTGCCATACTTCTTCTGGACGAGCCGCTGACCTCCTTTGACGTGGTGGTTGCCGAGGAAATGAAGCAGCTTCTGCGAAGCATCAAGAAGGAGCATATAATAATCTTCTCCACACATATAATGGAGCTGGCGCTTGATCTTTGCGACGAAATAGTTATCCTCAACAGAGGCGCCATGGAAATGATAGACAAGCTGGACATGCAGAATGAAGCAGGCTTCAAGGACAAGATAATAGATGCCCTCAAGGAGGAAGATGTAAAATGACAGAGACATTTATAACAGCCTTCCGGCTGAAAATCACCTACAGGGTAAACGGCGTGATATACTCCATCAAACAGCTTCCCATCATAGGCAAAAAGCTCCCTGTGTCACTGTACAGCTGCCGCCCGCTGAAAATACTGGGTACTGTCATAAGTATACTGATAGAGCTCTTCAACATCTTTGCCACGAAGCTGCTTTACGTTGCGGTAATGCTGCTGGCGCCGCTGGCGCTTGTCAGCGCAGGGCAGGAAAACGCTCTGCTCCACATGTTCGTATTCCTGACGCTGGCCGGAGGCCTGACGAACACTTACGTATTCAACCCGTCAAAGGACAAGTACTACGCTGTGGTGATCCTGAAAATGGATGCGTACAGGTTTGCAGTCACAGACCTCTGCTACTCCATGCTCAAGGTTTTCATCGGCTTCATACCTGCAGCCCTTCTGGCGGTGTCAGTGCTTTCTCTGCCAATGGTTTTTTCCGTACTTATGGCGCTTTTCGTCGTAATGCTGAAGCTGGCAGTCATAGGCGCCAATATGAAGAAATTCGTAAAAACAGGCGTTGCCACCAATGAAAACATGCTTTCAAAATCCTCATGGGTAATGCTGGCTGTACTGGTGATTGCCGCATACCTGCCGCCTATCCTGGGCTTTGCCATTACCACGGAAATATTCCTGATTCTCTGCGTGCCGATCCTGCTTGCCGGAATCACAGGAATCTTATTTATCAGCAGATTCGACCGATACAAGCAGCTTTACAAGCTCCTGCTCACCGAGGAATCCGTCTACGCCCTCAGCAGATCCATCAGCTCGGGCACGACGAAGAAGACCATGGAAAGCAAGCTCGAATACGACAAGGATCTGGCGATAAACCTCACAGGCTTTTCATTCTTTCACAAGGTATTCGTGAAAAGGCACCGCAGGCTTCTTACCAAGGCGATAAAGATACAATGCTTCGTCATAGTGGCGATAATGGTGGCTCTACTGGCTCTCGCCCTGTCTTTACCTGAAGCAAGGCCGGCTCTCAACATCATAGTACTCACGTATCTGCCTTACTTCGTGTTCATCATGTATGCCATAAACAGAGGCTCCGTCATCACTCAGGCCATGTTTATGAACTGCGACCACAGCATGCTGACCTACAGGGTCTACAGAACGCCTCGTGTTATCCTGGGCATATTCACCAGAAGACTCAGGACTCTCATCGGGCTCAATATGATCCCTGCCGCCATAATGGGCATCGGGCTTTCGCTGCTGCTGTACTTTACGGGAGGCACGGGCAATGTACTGAATTACATCGTGCTGCCTGTATCGCTGATGGCCATGAGCGTATTCTTTTCGGTGCATTTCCTGGTGATGTACTACCTGCTGCAGCCATACAACATCAACACCAAGATAAAGAGCGTGACTTACATGATAGTTCAAACCCTGACTTATCTCATATGCTTTTTTGCCATGCAGCTGCGGCTGCCGACGGTTCCCTTCGGTATAGCCGTAACGATTTTCAGCATCGCATACTGCATCGTGTCTCTTGTTCTGGCTTACAGGCTCGCACCGAGGACCTTCAAGATACGATACTGATATGTGACCTGTGAGTTGAATACAGGATCACAGTTATCGCATAGTTCCCCTTA
>CAUDEQ010000104.1 GCA_958448635.1 uncultured Bacillota bacterium
TGCAGGAATCTCATCACGCAGGCTGCCGGGTACTGCCGGAATTTTGCCCTGAGCTGCGAGGAATGGCAGGATTTATAAAATGGCTTCGGTACATCGGTGTCCGACCTGGGCTGTCCGGAAGCGACATGCTCTAAACAGACTTGATAGCAGTTGGGAACGCTTTTTAACAGAAATTTGCAGAGAATAATACCGTATATAAAAATATATACCGTAAATAAGATAAACGGAAAGGAGATAGAAAATGGATTTCGGAACGGAGGCGGGGATTTTTCTGGCATATACCGCAGGGCTGCTGATGATATATTTTTTCGGGAGGATACTCCTGGTGCCTCTAAAGAAGCTTTTCAAGCTCGTGGTGAACAGTCTTGTGGGAGGACTTATACTTTTAGCAATAAATATTGCAGGCGCAGCTGTGGGGCTAGTGATGCCGGTGAATCTGCTGACCTCGCTGATTGCAGGGCTTCTGGGGATTCCGGGCGTTGTGGGACTGCTGGTTTATTTCAATTTTTTTGCATGAATTTCAGACGGGAATCTGTCGACGCCGGACATAAGCAAAAAATTTAATGTACTAAAATAAATACCTATAGCTTGACGAAGCAATTTAGAATAGTTATAATGAAAAACGGAATATTCCTATTTTTTTTCAAAACGGACTATTTCTTTAAATTATCAACGGTGAAGTTAGAAAGGAGGTTTTTATGACCGACGAAAAAAAGCAGCTGCAGTTGAATCGACAGAACTGAAGCGAGGCATAAAGAGCTGGCAAGTAGCCTTTATCGGCCTCGGAGGCGTTATCGGTTCCTGCTACTTCCTCGGAGTAGGCTGGTGTATCCAGGTAATGGGACCTGCAGTATTTATTGCCTTTGCAGTGGTGGGACTTATTGTATTCGGACTTATGATCGCTTATGCGGAATTATTAGTAAACCTGCCGAGAAAAGGCTCCTTCGTAGCGTATACCAATGAATTCCTCGGGCCGACGCTCTCTGTGGGAATGGGTTGGTCCTTCTGGTTTAACTGGGTATGCTACTGCCCTTCGGAGGCCATCGCTGTAGCGCTGGTACTTCAGACGCTTACAGGAAACGACAGCCCTATAGCTTATGTGGCCTTTGCTCTCGGTGCATTGGCGGCATTGACCATCATCAATCTCTGTGCGGTTGATATCTTTGCCAAGATCGAGTCGGGTCTGGCAATTACCAAGGTAATCGTAATCATACTCTTTATACTGGTTGCCTTCGGTATTTGGGTAGGGCTCTGGGGCAGCCCTGACAGCGCTGTTCTGGGTGCTGTTGAAGAAGGCTTCAAGGGACTTGGCATCAACTTCGGAAGCGGAAGCATATATAACGATATCTTCCCTAACGGATTTGCCATCTGTCTTGTACTCATGGTAGTTGTACTGGTTACATTCCAGGGTACTGAAATCGTAGGCCTTGCAGCAGCCGAGTCTCAGGACCCTGAGCATTCGGTGCCTAAGGCATGCAGAAGCGTTACATATCGTATCGTAGGACTTTATCTCGTACCTATACTGCTGGTACTGCTGATATTCCCAACAGCCCTGGCAACAGACGTTACGCCTGTATTCGCTGACGTTATGAACGCTTACGGCTTCAACAGCCTGGCATATATATTCCTGGCCATAGTGCTGGTTGCCGCTTTCAGCTGCGCCAACACAGGCTTCTATGGAACTGTAAGATGTATGTACGGTCTGTCTGTAGAAGGTCTTGCACCTAAATTCCTGTCCAGGGTAAACAAGAACGGAAATCCTAAGAACGCCGTACTCTTCACGCTGCTGTTCATGTGGATAGTTCTGGTTCTCGGCCTTATCTCGGAGCTTACGGGACTCTTTGCAAGCCTTTACGGAACTCTCCTCTCCCTGTCCGGTTTCACAGGAACGTTGGCATGGGTTGGAATCATAGCGTCCCAGAAGAGATTCAGAAGCAGGCTCAAGGCCAACGGATATG
This sequence comes from uncultured Bacillota bacterium, assembly GCA_958448635.1. Classification (GTDB taxonomy): domain Bacteria; phylum Bacillota; class Clostridia; order Peptostreptococcales; family Anaerovoracaceae; genus Lentihominibacter. The sequence goes on from CAUDEQ010000104.1 coordinate 1,959, forward strand.
ATCCTAATACTACTCTCAAGGCAAGAGTTAAGCCGTCAATGGCATGGATACCTTGGTTCGCTATGATAGCACAGCTGATATGCCTCGTAATGCTGGCCTTCGGCGACATCATCGATCCTGAAGGAAATGCCGGCGGCGGAATCCTGATCTTCTCGGTTGCATGCGGAGCAGTTATACTGCCTATGATAGGACACAAGATCGCCAAAGCAAAGGGTAAGCTCAGAGATATAAATGCCCTCGGAAATAACGAGAAGACATTTGAGGAGACTTTCCCTCCGATCAAGTAAAAAAGACAGGAAAAACAAAAGGATAAAAATAGTGAATTTTGACTAGTGTAACTAGTTTAATGGGAAAAAAGAACAGTCTTGCTGTTCTTTTTTCTTGATTTTAAAATAGTTTGAAAGTATTCTGAAAAATGTTATAATTATATCGTAATTATTATTTGTATTATGTTTTGAGGAGGAAAAGAAATGAGCCAACAACAAAATAACGTGCCGGCAGGAAACGACAATCATGGCTTGAAAAAGCATGATATCAAGGTTTCCACGGTAGTGTTCATGATCTTCTGTCTCTGTGCGGCCGGCTGCTACGGTATCGAGGAAATGATTCCTGAATCCGGTCCCGGCCTGACAATGATCATGCTTGTGGTTCTTCCTATCATCTGGAGTACTCCGTTGGGACTGGTGGCTGCAGAGCTGGGCTCCGCAAGACCTCAGGAAGGCGGATACTACAAATGGGTACAGGAAGCACTTGGTGAGTACTGGGGATTCCAGGCAGGCTGGTGGAGAACGATTTCGATTTATATCGATAATACTCTCTACGTAATCCTGGCAGGCGGATATCTCGCCAACTGGTTTGAACTCAGCTGGGGCGCTGAAATGGCCTTTAAGGTTGCGATGATCCTGATATTCACATGGATCAACATCAGAGGCGTCAAGGATGTAGGTATCGTAAGTACGATTCTGTCCATCCTCGTAATCGTTGCTTTCGGAATGGTTGCCATATGCGGCTTCATGAACTGGGAGCAGAACCCTATGTCGCCTATCACGGCAGACGGAGCGTGGGGCACCATGGGCTTCACGGGAATCGCCTTCGCAGACTGGGTATACTACATCGGTATGGGTATAGCCATAGGTATGTGGATGTATTCAGGATATGAGTCCATGTCTACCATCGCAGGCGAGGTGGAAAACCCTCAGGTTATTCCTAAGGCTACGATGATCACGGTTCCGCTGATCATGGCCGTTTATATCTTCCCTACGCTGGCAGGACTTGCCACTCTCAACATGGATAAGGTGACTGAAGTTCTGGGAGATAACGCACCGACGATCATAGCTGATACAGCCGCTGAATGGGAGGTTGGAATAAATGAAGTCCAGCCATGGATGTTCTGGGGTTCTGAGGTTGGAACCGTAGGATATGCCGATGTCGTTACAGCCAACTGGGGACCTGCATTCGGACTGTTCTTCGTAATAGTTGCAGTTCTTGCGCAGTGCTCCATCTACAATACATACATCGCATCGGGATCCAGAGGCTTCTTTGCTCTGGCAGACGACTACCTGGCGCCTCCTATCCTGGTAAAATGCGATAAGAAGCACGGAGTTCCTTATATTTCGGTACTCACTGTAGGAATCGTAAATCTGATTCTCTGCAACTTCGCTTTCTCGGCAGTAGTTGTAGTAGACGTATTCCTTCTGATATCGGCTTACGTTATGATCTTCATTTCGGCGATGATCCTGAGAAAGAGGATACCGCAGGAAGAGCTGAAGTTCAAGATTCCGGGAAGCTATGGCTTCCTGTGTCTGATATGCCTGGTACCTTGCGTTGTAGCCTTCGTGGCGTTCTTCATAAACGGTACGGACTACTTCATCGGAGGTATGCTGGGAATCGTTTCAGGCCCTATTCTCTACTACATCTGGAAGAGAATGTACGGCGGTCTGGCCAAGAAGGACCCTGTGGCATATCCGCTCAATCCTAAGACGAAGCTGGCGGTTGGAGATACAAAGAGAATATCCTTCACATTCGGTATACTGGCAGTATTCGGATTCATCGGATATCCATGGCTGCAGTGGTTTGAAGGCGACTGGGGTCCTGACTACTATGTGGAAACAGGAAGCCCTGGATTCCTGTCAGACTTTGACCTGATGCTGGATATAATCCTCTATGGATCCATAGTAATGGCTGTAATAGCTATCATATTCTATATAGTATCCGTAAAGGTAGAGCCTAAGAAGGGCGTAAAGGCTGCATGATAAGGCGATACCATGCGGGATGACTGTAGAATTATCAGAAACGATCAGACCCCCTGAAAAGGGGGTCTTTTT
>CAUDEQ010000105.1 GCA_958448635.1 uncultured Bacillota bacterium
AAGGCTCCGCCGAGGTTAAACAGGAATATAAAGGGAGGGCTGTAATGTTCAGACTTGATGCCGAAAAAGAATTAACAGATAACAGGCTGAATAATTTCATAACAGAGCACGCTAGAATCGTGACTGCGAGATATGACAGGCTCCAGCGGGCATACAAGACAGACTATGACATCCTGCACCAGGAAAAGAAACCCACGTGGAAGCCGGACAATAGGATCGTGGTCAATTTTGCCAAATACATTGTCGATACGATGAACGGATATTTTATAGGGCAGCCTATAAAAGTCACGGTAGACGACGGCAACGAGACGATCGCGAGTTACATGGAGTTGCTCGACCAGTACAACGATCAGGATGACAACAATGCCGAGCTTGCCAAGACCTGCAGTATATACGGTCGCGGCTATGAGATGTATTTTGTCGACGAAAAGGGCAATATCGGAATCACGTACTTGACTCCGCTCGAAGGATTCATGATTTACGACGATTCCATTATAGAAAATCCGCGAGCATTCGTGAGACTCTATAGGGACGCAGATAATGTGCTTCATGGCAGTGTCGCAGACAAAACGATGGTGAGATATTTCACCCAGAAGGGCAAACTGGTCTGGGAAGACGAAAAACCCCATGGTTTTGACGGTGTGCCGGCGGTGGAGTATCGAGAGAACGAGGAAGCCATGGGCATATTCGAGCCCGTAATGACCATGATAGACGCATATAACAAGGCCGTGTCGGAGAAAGCGAACGATGTAGACTATTTCGCAGACGCTTATCTGAAAATCCTCGGAACATTGCTCGACGAGGATGAGTTGAAGCATGTCAGGGACGATAGGATCATAAATTTTGACGGCGATACAGAAAAACTTATTGTGGAATTTCTGGAAAAGCCGAACGGAGACACTACACAGGAAAATCTAATAGACAGGCTGGAAAGGCTCATATTCCAGATCAGTATGGTGGCGAATATCAGCGATGAAAACTTCGGGACGTCTTCCGGAATCGCCCTGAAATATAAGCTTCAGGCCATGAGCAATCTGGCAAAGACCAAAGAGAGAAAATTTGCGAGCGGCATGAATCGTCGTTACAGACTTATCTTCTCAAATCCTGTTTCCAGCATGAAGAAAGACGACTGGATGAAGCTGCGCTACCATTTCACGCAGAACGTGCCGGCAAATATACTGGAGGAAGCGCAGATTGCAAATCAGCTGGAGAACGTGGTGAGTCAGGAGACGCAGCTCAAGGCACTGTCCATAGTCGACAATGTTCAGGACGAGATCAGGAAAATCGAGGACGAGCAGGACAGTCAGGCCAGCAGAAATATGACGCAGATATTTAACGGTGGATACAATGGCGATGAGCAGTAAAGACTACTGGGCAGAGCGAGAACGGGAGAACCTGGAAAAGAACCTGAAGACCGAAGCCGAGTATTTCAAGGAAATCGAGGATATTTACAAATATACGATGGATCAGATCCAGAAGGAAATCGACAGCTTCTATGCCAAATATGCCAGCAAAGAAGGCATAACCATAGCGGAAGCAAAGAAGCGGGCGTCCAAGCTGGACATGGAGGAATTTTCCCGGAAGGCGAAAAAGTATGTCGAAGAGAAAAATTTCTCTAAGCAGGCAAACGAGGAAATGAGGCTTTATAACCTGACCATGAAGGTGAACCGTCTGGAGCTGCTGAAAGCGCAGATCGGACTGGAGCTGGTGGCGGGTTTTGACGAACTGCAGCAGTTTTACGAGGAAAGGCTGACTGAGCGAACGCTGGAAGAATTTCAGCGGCAGGCCGGCATCCTTGGTCTGACAATACTGGACAATGCCAAAATGGCCGAAGCCATCGTGAATGCGTCATTTAAAAACGCCACGTTTTCGGAGAGGATTTGGACACACCAGGAACTGCTCCGGGCGGAACTGGAAAAGCTGCTGCGGACAGGGTTGATTCAGGGAAGGAATCCACGTGAGCTTGCGAGGCAAATCAGGAAGGCATTCAATACATCAATCTTTAACTCAGAGCGACTCATGAGAACGGAGCTTGCCCGGGTGCAAACGGAAGCGCAGAAGCAGTCATACATCAGGAATGGGTTTGACCAGTACACGTATATAACCTGCGGAGATGGTAAGGTGTGTGGTGAGTGCAGGCCACGTAACGGCAAGCACTATGACGTGGATGACATGATGCCGGGCGACAACGCACCGCCAATGCATCCGTGCTGCAGGTGTAGTACGGCTGCATACATAGACGACAAGTCGTATGATGACTGGCTCAACGGATACAAAGACCACGGTTTGAGTTATGCAGACTGGAAGAAACGGAGCGATCAGGGCAAGAACCCTGAAATGAGACTTGCAGATGCTAAATTAAAAAGATATACTAAAAACGAAATCAAGAGCATCGCAAAAGAGGCTGACCGAATTGCCGAAAAGCATGTCTCTAGGCGGAGCAAATGGAGCGGGAAAATCATCGTTAATGATAATGCTGACTTGTACGGAAAACTTTGGAATTGCGACATTGCGACGAAAAACGAGACAAGCGGGCACATACTTCTCCATGAGCAACTACACGCAAGATCAATTAGCTACGATAACCCTGCCATATATGCTAAATATCAGAAGATCGAAGAAGCAACGGTTCAACTGTTAGCACAGGAGATAAGTAAAGCCGAGGGCATTGAAATCAATAAATCTATGTATGATGACTTGGTCAATAACCTACGAAAAATCAATCAAGAGATTGGTGTTGCAAAATCAAATTACGATTTCGCTATGCAGCTATTTGAGCAACCTGTGACGAAAAGGCTTGGTTGGCTAGAGGATAAAATAGCTGAGGCCATGAAGAACGACGGAACGATTGAATTATACCAAGAATTGAATGAATTTATAGAACAATTGTACGGAGGTATCTGATGGATCCATACAAAATGGCTGAGAAAATAAGAAACAAAACAGAGCTTGATAATGAGTGGTTTGAGATTAGGGATGAGATTCTACAGTTCCTAAAAGAAGATCATCCAGAAGAAGAGAAAAAGCTATTCGTGCCGCTTGGATATATGGAAGTGGTAACCATGATGTGCGATGGAATTGAGCATATGAAAAAAATGAAGGAGGGTAATGATGGCAAAGGATGATATGGATGTAATTATATATAAAATTTTACGGTATATGTATGAGTGTATGAAGCAGGGAAGAAAGCCAATGTTTGAGGACATATGCCACGATTGCATGCTTTTTAAAATTCCCAAAAGCTATTGGGATAACATAATTGTTGAACTTATCAACGCAGGGTATGTCAGGGGATTTATGCATAGGGATTCTAAGGATGGTCTTGTCATTACAATGACTGACAGTGCGGCAATAACCCTTGATGGAGTACATTTTTTAGAAGAAAATAACAGGATGGCAAAAGCAAAGCAGTTTTTAGGGAAGGGTTTTGAAATTGCGCTGGGAGCGGTGCTGACAGTTTGATACAATACGGGGATTTAGAACGTACTCGGGTGACCTTCGGGCCCCGGGTCTTTTTATGCTCATTTTAAGGAGGTAACTGTGAAAATACTGGAAAATTGTAAGATCGATATCCTAGGAGAGGAATGGTCAATCGAGTTCCGAGGGGAGCCTGAGGATTCCTGTCTAAAAGAAAATGATGGGTATACGGATAGTAGCGTAAGGCTGATAGTGGTAGATGCTATGTGTCATATCGAGCCAGACAGTAAGAAAGATTTGTATGCATATAAACAGCAGGTACTTAGGCATGAAATACTGCACGCATTTTTGTATGAAAGTGGGCTCTCAAATTGTAGCCATAAAAGCGGCAGTTGGGCGGAAGATGAGGAGATTGTCGACTGGTTTGCGATTCAGGCACCTAAAATAATCGCGGCGTTTAAGACGGCGGGGTGTCTATGATAACGATTATGATGTCCACAGACGGGGTAAAAGTCCGAGGGCACGCAAATTACGCCCCGCAGGGACAAGACATTGTGTGCGCCGGCGTGACAGCTCTCACGCAGACGCTGGTTGGGTCCTTAGAGACTTTAACCGGTAACAAAATTAAATATGATATGTCGCCCGGAAGGGTTGATATAGAAATAGAGGATCCGGACGAAGATGCGCAGCTTCTTATGGATTCTTTTTTAGTTGGCATCGAAATGATCGCCGACGAGTTTCCGGAGTATA
>CAUDEQ010000106.1 GCA_958448635.1 uncultured Bacillota bacterium
ACACATCTTAGGGGCATTCTGCCTATCTTTTTCCTACAGTAAATTGACGCAATCTTTTTCGATTTAATTGTTGACATTTAATATTAAATGATATATAATCTCATTAACAAACAAGGAGGAGGTCATCGTATGGCAAGAAATACGATCCAACAGCAGATCATATGCGATACCGTCAAAAGTATGACCACCCACCCTTCGCCTGACGAGGTATATAATATAATTCATCTCAAGTACCCTTCCATCGGAAGAGCGACCGTTTACCGAGTGCTTAACAAGCTAAGTGAAAAGGGTGAGATACGAAAGGTAAGCATACCTGGCACGGCAGACAGATTCGATTTTCGAACAGAGGAACACATGCACATGATATGCAAAAGCTGCGGCAAGGTTTTCGATGCCGATTTCGAAGGCTCCGGGGAGCTTCTCGAAAATATAAACAGGCTGCTGAGAGACGGCGCCGCTTCTGACTACATGGGCTTTGAAAGCGAGGGAGCGAATATTTCGTTCTACGGCATCTGCGCGGAATGCCAATCAAAACAGTGAATAATTTATATCAATCAACAAATAATATAAGGAGGTTTTAACATGAAGGACTTAAAGGGAACTAAAACTGAAGCTAATCTGTGGGAAGCCTTTGCAGGCGAGTCACAGGCAAGAAACAAGTACACTTACTATGCCAGCAAGGCAAAGAAGGAAGGCTATGTACAGATCGCCAACCTTTTTGAAGAAACCGCCAACAATGAGAAAGAGCATGCCAAGATCTGGTTCAAGCTGCTCCACGACGGAGACATCAAGGATACCATGACAAATCTGGCCGATGCGGCTGCAGGCGAGAACTACGAATGGGTTGACATGTATGCCAGAATGGCAAAGGAAGCCAGAGAAGAGGGCTTCGACCACATCGCTTTCCTCTTTGAGGGCGTTGCTGCCATCGAGAAGGAGCACGAGGAAAGATACAGGAAGCTTCTTGCCAACATCGAGGAGGGTATCGTATTCGAAAGAGATCCTGAAGTGGTATGGCACTGCAACAACTGCGGTCATACTGTAAAGGGCGGGGAAGCTCCAAAGGTTTGCCCTGTATGCGCTCACCCTCAGGCTCACTTCCAGATCAAGGCTGAAAATTATTAATCGTACATCTAAGTTGGGGCGGAGAATTCTGCCCCGATGGTTTTTTTGAAAGGATATTTAAATGGATAAAAAGGTAATGCGTAACATCAGTTACGGATTGTTCATACTGACAGCCAAGGACGGCGACAAGCTCAACGGCTGTGTCATCAACACTCTTCAGCAGGTGACGACCAGTCCCAACAGAGCCACCATCGCAGTCAGCAAGGAAAACTACACCCACGATATGATAATAGAGACGGGGCAGTTCAATGTTTCCATCCTCAGCGAAAAGGTCGGATTCGATACCTTCAAGCACTTCGGCTTCCAAAGCGGCAGGGAAATAGATAAGTTTGACGATTATCCTATGGAGCTTTCCGAAAACGGTATTCCTTACATCACCAAGGGAGCCAACGGCTTCATTTCATGCAGCGTCATCCAGTCCATCGATCTGGGCAGCCATACATTGTTTATTGCCGATGTGACTGACGGCAAGGTGCTTTCAGACGATCCGTCCACCACATACGAATACTATCACAAGCACATCAAGGAAGCTCCTGATGCAAAGGCCTCAGGCTGGGTATGCAAAATATGCGGCTACGTTTATTCCGGCGATGTACTTCCTGAAGACTACATCTGTCCGCTCTGCAAGCATCCTGCTTCCGATTTTGAAAAGCTGTAAAAGCTCACATTCACCATTCAAAAATACAGCTGCGAAAAAAAATATAGAAAAGTGCAGATAAATTAAAAATTTATCTGTTCTTTTCTACCACACTTGTGGTATACTATAGCAGTAATCTGAAAAAAACGATTTGCTCTCTTGGTCAAGTGGTCAAGACGTCGCCCTCTCACGGCGGAATCAGGGGTTCGACTCCCCTAGGGAGTACCAAATTCTTTTATGTTTGACCCGTTGGAATGTTGAAATTTCAACGGGTCTTTGCTTTGCTTTTAACTCCGTTTTTAAGACTCTGTTGGGTTTCCATATTTTTCCAATATGTGTATGATTTCAAAAAATCGAAAAAATTACACACGCTTTTCAGTAAAAATCTGTATCCTTCGAGAAATTCAGAGACGAAATAGCAAACAGATAATCATATAAGCACGCATTTGCGCAACAAAGTTACGATTTCAACGAAAATAATCAACTCAACATATAAAATCAAATTTTTCCGTGTGTATTAATTTCAAAAATAAGAAATTTATACACATTTTTTCATTTCAAGGGGTTGAATGTGGTCATCCTTGCAGCTCATGTGCCTTCACAAAAAGAGCAACAGCGAAATCGGGCTGTTGCTCTTCTCTTTTTAATGTTTTGTTTTAAAGAATACTTCGATTCGGCAAATCTTAGTTGGATCTTCTTCTAACGAAGGCTGTAGCTCCTGCCGCAGCTGCCATTGCCATGAGTGCTACCATCAGCATCATGCTTGATTCGTCGCCGGTATCAGGAGTTTTATCAGTTGAAGGCTTCTCCTCCGGATCAGCTGCAGGTGTTACATATGATGAATCATTTTCCACTTCAACTTTCTTATCACCATCTACAACTACGATTTTATCTCCGCTTTCGTTGGCTATCGTAACTCCTTTTGCAGGCGTTACAAATTCTACACCCTGAGCAGCCTGTTTGATAGTTACCGTACCGGATGTTGCAGTTGCCAGCTTATTGTCGATGGCAGGCTTGCCGATCAGGTATGAAACGTTTCCGTCATCAGTGTATGTCGCTTTTGCCTGTACTGCATCTGAAACATATTCATTTTTTACATTTTCACTGAACTCTCCACTGGTTATGAATTTTTCAATGTTTTGACTATATACACTTCCTGTAAATGAACCGCTCTGAACATTAATTTTTATCTTTGCTATTGCGTCCGCATCATTGTTCTGTGCATTTTGCTCAAACAATGATGCTCCGGCGGAAAATACACTATTGCTTACCGTAACTTCAACAGGAAGTTTAGTTGTGTGCTGTACTACTGCCAACGCAACATTTTCTGTAGTTGATCCATTACCATTTGGCTGGACTGTAAATTCGCCGTTTCCACCTACTATTTTACTATTTTCGATATATAATTTACCAGCTCTTATTTCAATACCGGTATTGCCTGGAGCACTACTTGTGATAGTGGAATTGATTATCTTTGTATCAGCAAATCCTGCCAGATACATACCATTACCGGCCACTGTATTTAGTCTAGCACCATTCAACGTGATTGTCGGTATGTTACCCTCTGTAGCTGTGAGAGATCCATTTACGTATAACGCATGACCTCCCTTCCCTGCTGTATCTTCTACGCTGTTAAGAGTACCATATACATCTGCGACTATACCATATCCTACCTTTGAGCCATTATTTTCAATATAATCAATAAACAATCCAGACCAACCTGTAAGTGTAACATCTTTTCCAACTGTTACTGTAGTATGGTTCTCATCATTCGGATTAGCCGAACCTACTAAGAACACAGGAGCATAGTATGGACTGTTTTCCTTTACTTCGCCTTCTCCTGTAAGTTCAACATTTCCATGAGTGATTTTTATAACAGTATTTGTTCCACTTAATGTATAGCCATTAAGATCAATAATTAAATCGTCTCCATCATCAATAACTAATTGATCACTTAATGTAACATCTCCTTCTAAAGTTATAGTATTATTCTCATCTTTTGCTGCTAATAACTGAGAAGAGGACATTGTACCCGATACACTATTCTCAGCAAATGCCATTGATGGCATAAAAGCCATTATCATAGCAAATGCTAAAAAGATTAGCATTATTCTCTTTGAATAAGATTGACTTTTATTATTCATTTTAACCTCCATATTCTAACTTATATATATAACCTATTCTTAATATTACCCCCTCCTATCCAGTTTGTCAATATGTTAAAAGCGTTTTCAACCCAAGTAAATTATTTATCTAACGTCCCTTTTTCGTCTTTTCGGAACGTTACTTCTGGAA
>CAUDEQ010000107.1 GCA_958448635.1 uncultured Bacillota bacterium
ACATTTAAATATTTTACAAATTCATACTTGATTTTTCATAGCTGGTCTCCTTTTCACATTCCCAAGCGTTTCTCGTAATCATCGAGGATTCCGTCCACATCGTCTGCCGTAAGCTTACCATATACCTCTTCGTTGATGGTTACCACAGGGGCAAGACCGCAGGAACCTATGCATCTGCATGCCTCAAGTGAGAAATTGCCGTCCTCTGTACATTCGCCCACGTCTATGGAAAGTCTCGTTCTGAACTTATCCAGGACCTCGTTGGCTCCTTTTACATAGCAGGCTGTACCCATACATACGTTGATCTGGTACTGTCCCTTAGGATAGATGGAGAACTGTGCGTAAAAGCTTACGACCCCATATACCTCTGCCAGAGGAATATCCAGCTTTTCCGCAATGGCTCGCTGAACCTCCAGAGGAAGATAGCCGTACAGCTCCTGTGCTTCGTGGAGTACAGGGATTAAAGAGCCCCGTGTATCTTTGTATTTTGCCACGATTTCGTCTAGCTTTTGCGCCTTTTCCTGTGCATCTGCACACATGGTGCATGTGTTACTCATGCGTAACTCCTTTCTTCTGTAATAATGTTGCTGTGTAAATCCCACATGTTAAACCTTTAACATTCATGTCTATAGAATACAGTTTACTGGAATTGATGTCAATAAAAAAGGGTATACAATATACCCTTTTTGCATATTACAGCAAGATTGTACCATTTGCCAGTATGGCGGCCCGTCCTCCGACCCTGATGGCGACGTTTCCGCCTGAGGCGTTTTCGCATGGGGTAATATACGATATTATCTTCGATGCACGCCCCATGGCTTCGCCCTGAATGAAGATGTGGCTGCCGTCAGGCTTTATTATGTCGTTGTAGTGGAGATAGTAGGTGAGCGCTCCGCTGGAGGTGCCTGTTGCAGCTTCTTCATCTATATCGTACAGAGGAGCGAAGTTCCTGCAGTGGGCTGTGATGCCCTCCTGAGACGTGTCGGTGGTAAAGGCGTGGACTCCCACTACGCCGTATCTTTCGGAGAACTGCGCCAGCCTTTCGAAGTCAGGCGAGATGGCGGCCAGATCAGCCCTCGTCTGCACAGGCATGATGATATCGGGAAGTCCTGTGGATATCATCATAGGCAGCAGCTGTATCTCTTCGCCGTATATGTCGCATCCCTCCACAGGCGTGTAAGGCAGCCCCATGATATCGTAAAGCTCCGCCAAATCAGATGCATCGCATATGGCGCCCATGTATTCAGGAGCGGCCATATCCATGATCACGGAGCCGTTATTCACGGAAATATCCAGTCTCCCGGCAAGAGTATGGTTGACGTAGCTCTCTCCGTCTCTGACGATGCCTGCATACAGCAGGCAGGAAAACGATGCTATGGTCGCATGGCCGCACAGATCCACCTCATCGGCAGGAGTGAAGTATCGTATGTTGAATTCCTTTTCGGAAACCTGCCTGATAAAGGCGGTCTCGGAATATCTCAGCTCTGCAGCCGTTTTCCTCATGGTCTCCTCAGGAGGAAAATCTTCTCCGGCTTCCAGGATGACCACTCCGGCAGGATTGCCTCCGAAGAGGCTGTCGGTAAATGCGTCGGAAATATAAAACTTCATAATATCACCTCCCATATACTTCAGATTATAGCTTTAATCGAATTGAATATCAAGAAGGTCACAAGCCATGCCAGTACGGTCTGGCTCGCCAGTATGGTAAGGCTGACGGAAATTCGCCCGGTTATGGTTTTTATCGCCGCAAGGCTGGCTGCGCACGGCATATAGATGAGGCAGAACACCATGAAGCAAAAAGCGGACAGCGGAGAGAAGATATCCTCAAGCATCATGCAAAGGGCAGGGCCTTCGGCAGCTCCGGCGAGTACGGCAAAGGTGCTGACCACAGCCTCCTTGGCGGAAAGTCCGGTTATCAGGGCTGCGGCGGCTCGCCAGTCTCCGAAGCCAAGAGGTGAAAGCACCGGAGATACGGCTCTGCCGAGGCATGCCAACAGACTGCCCTCTATTTCGGTTGTAAAGGAAAGGGAGGCGTCCAGGTTCTGAAGAAGCCAGAGGATCGCAGAGGCTGCCAGTATTATGGTGAAGGCTTTTTTGATGAAGCCTGTGCAGCACTCCGTCACATCGTTGAGGATATTTCTCATGGAGGGGCGTTTCAAATGCGCCGGCCCGATGGATGCCTTTGGATGAAGGAGGCAGCGCCCTTTGCATGAAGAGCAGCTTGCTGCGGGATTTCCGGAGGAAAGAAGACCGGCGGAAGCCGCAGAAACGTAAATAATCACGGCCATAAGGATACCGATGGCATATATGCCGAGAACTGCGGCATAGGGAGTATCCGGGAAAAACATCGAGGCCATCGTTACATATATGGGAAGCTTGGCGCTGCAGGACATATACGGGATAAGTATCATGGTAAGATATCTTTTTCTCTTGCCGTTAATGGCGGCGCAGGACAGTATGGCGGGAACGGAGCAGCCGAAGCCCATTATCAGGTGGGCGGCGGTGCCCCTTATGATTCCGGACTCCTTCAGAAGTGAGATAAAGAACATGGCGACGGCAATGGTGGGTATAAAGGAAAGCACGCTGTAAACGCCCGGGAATATGCCCTCGGCAACCAGTCTGCATAGAATATCGGTAAAATGCATAGCTTGACGCTCCTTTAAACTGGACAATTATGGTATAATGTAATAAAATGAACATACATCATTAAGAGAATAAGATGAAAAACAGATAAATATGACTTGATAAGGAGAAAATATATGGAAAGAAATATGGAAAACACATTCAGGATAGGGCCTATAAGACCGCCCAGTGAGGCGGAGAGCCTGCTGCTTCAGGTTACCAGCGGCTGTACATGGAACAAGTGCAAGTTCTGCGAACTGTACAAGGGAAGCAGGTTTAAGGCATACAGCGCAGACAGCATAAAGGCGGATATAGATAATATGGTGGTGCTGGCGGAGCGCGTGAGAAAATACAGAGCGGCAGACGGCAGCTGGGATATAGACGGCATCAACGGCGAGCTTCAGAAATGCCGGGGAGAGGAGCAGCAGTGCCTTTACATGGTGGCCAACTGGCTGCTGGGCGGCGGAGAGAACGTGTTCCTTCAGGACGGCAATACCACTGCCCTTAGCAGCGGCAGACTTACCGATGTTCTCATCTATCTCAAGCAGGCATTTCCGTCTATAAAGAGGATAACCTCTTACGGCCGTGCCGAGAATCTGGCGAAGGTGAGCGCAGAGGAATTCGCCGAGCTTAAGGCCGCCGGTCTGGACAGAATCCATTCAGGGTTCGAATCCGGCTCCGACGCCGTATTGAAGCAGGTAAACAAGGGCGTCACCCAGCAGCAGGAGATCACTGCCGGGAAGAATGTAAAGGCAGGAGGCATAGAGCTTTCCGTTTACTTCATGCCGGGGCTTGGCGGCAAGGAGCTGAGCGGAGACAATGCGCTGGGAACATCATACGTTGTAAATGAGATAGACCCGGACTTTTTGAGAATACGGACGGCGGCAGTAAAGCCGGGCACGGAGCTGTGGGAGGATCTTCAAAACGGGGTGTTCGCATTGTGCAGCGATGATGATAATCTGAGAGAAATCCGCACCGTCATAGAAAAGGCGGAAGGCATAGAGACGTATCTTGCCAGCGACCACATGATAAACCTTCTGCAGGATGTGGAGGGCAGCCTCAAGAGCGACAGGAAGAAAATGCTTGATATGATAGATGAATATCTGGATATGCCGCAGGAGGAAAGACGTATGTATCAGGCGGCCAGGAGAATGGTTCGGGTGACAAGGCCGTCTGACATGAAATGGCTGCCGAAAAATGAGCTCGACAGGATAAGAGGTCTGGTGCGGGCGGTGACGGATGACGATGAATGGGAAATGCAGATGAATGCGATGATTTCCAGGTATATATAGGGGTAATATAAGAAAAAATCCAATTTTCAGAAAAAATAGCACAGTTGTGCTATTTTTCTTTTTGCGTATTATGCATATACTGCACC
>CAUDEQ010000108.1 GCA_958448635.1 uncultured Bacillota bacterium
GCTTTCCATCATTATACTGATGTGGTATCATTAGCGCGGATGGATAGTATTCATAAATGCAAACTATACCATGACAACAGAAAAGACATATTGCTTTCCATACAGGCAATAAGCCTTCCGCTTATATCTTAACGGAACAAGACGGAGAAACGTCGGCGCTCTCACAGAGGAGGTCGATATGATGGATATAGGGTTTATTGGTGCAGGAAAGACAGGCTGCAGCCTCGGAAAATATTTTGCCAAAAAAGGCAGAGGACTCAGCTTAAATGTAGCAGGATATTTCAGCCGCAGCGCCGAATCGGCGAAGGATGCGGCACAGTTTACCGGTTCAAAGGCATACGCTGATATCAACGAGTTGGTAGATGAGTGCGACGTTATATTCCTGACTGTTCCCGACGGAAGCATCTGCAAGCTTTGGCAGCAGGTGCGCCAATATGATATAAAAGGAAAAGCCATATGTCACTGTAGTGGTGCAATGTCAGCCGATGAGGCCTTTGAAGGTCTGGCTGCTACAGGAGCTTTCGGATATTCGATCCATCCGCTGTTTGCGGTGAGCGACAAGTACAACGCTTACCGGGAACTGACGGGTGTTTTTTTTACGCTTGAAGGAGATGACGGCGGCATGATCCCGGAATTTTCCGGTATCAGAAAAGCTCTGGAGGAAATGGGAAATCCCACATGCGTCATCGACGCCCAAAACAAAACCATGTATCATTGTGCGGCTTCCATTGCCAGCAATCTCATGTGCGGACTTGCGGACATGAGCGTGGAAATGCTCCGGCGCTGCGGGTTTTCCGATGATGAGGCCGTAAATGCCCTTGCTCCCATAATGCTGGGAAACATCTCGCACATATCAAATAAAGGTCCGGCAGACGCTCTTACCGGCCCGATGGAAAGAAACGATATATCGACTGTAAAAAAGCATCTCATGTGCCTTACAGATGAAGACAGAGAAATCTACCGGCTGCTGAGTCTCAGGCTCATGGAAATGGCTCGGCACAGACATCCCCGAAGGGATTTCATGGAAATGTCTCTCCTTTTGGGAAGGCCGGCGGAAGATGTCAAAAACTATCTATAACATAAGTCACGATACGGAAAGGAAAAGGAAATGAAAAATACGGTTGCAAGCCTGATGAAGATGAAGGAAAACGGAGAAAAGATCTCCATGCTGACATGCTACGATTATTCCACAGCGAAGCTGATGGAAAAGGCAGGCATAAACATGATACTTGTGGGAGATTCTCTCGGCAATACGATGCTGGGGTACAAGGATACCCTTTCGGTAACCATGGAGGATATGATACATCACGGCGCTGCTGTAGTCCGTGGCGTTGAGGATATATTCGTCGTGGTAGATATGCCCTTCATGTCATATCAGCCCTCCGTGTATGATGCAGTAGTCAACGCAGGACGACTCATCAAGGAGACAGGCGCCAACGCCGTCAAGCTGGAGGGCGGCGCTGCTGTAAAGGAGCACATCAAGGCCATAACGGATGCCGGCATACCTGTAGTTGCTCATATAGGCATGACGCCTCAGTCAGTGAACGCCTTCGGCGGTTTCAAGGTTCAGGGAAAGGACGCTGAGGCTGCCGCCAGAATAATACAGGATGCCTACGATGTTCAGGAAGCGGGCGCCTTTTCAGTAGTAATGGAGTGCGTTCCTGCAAAGCTGGCAGAGCTCATCAGTCAGAAGCTTGCCATACCTACCATAGGCATCGGCGCAGGCGCAGGCTGCGACGGTCAGGTCCTCGTATGGCAGGACATGGTGGGGCTTTTCAGCGATTATATTCCTAAGTTTGTAAAGCATTTTGCAAATGTCGGCGAAACGATGACCGCAGCCTTTGCAGACTACGATTGCGAGGTAAAGGAGGGCGCTTTCCCTGCCGAAGCTCACTGCTTCAAGATAGATGATGAAATAATTGAAAGGCTCAGGGACAAGTAATATGATAATAGCCGAAAGAATAGATGACGTAAGAAGCACAGTAAAAAGATGGAGGGCCGAAGGGCTGACGGTGGGTCTTGTGCCAACCATGGGAGCGCTTCATCAGGGGCATGCCTCTCTTGTAACTGCCGCTGCAAAGGACTGCGACAGGGTTGTGGCCTCCGTGTTCGTAAATCCGACCCAGTTCGGGCAGGGAGAAGACCTTGACAGCTATCCCAGAGATTTTGAAGGCGACTGCCGCCTGCTGGAGGAAAAGGGATGTCATCTTGTATTCCATCCTTCGCCGGAGGAAATGTATCCTGACGATTACGGGACATATGTCAACCTGGAATCCGATATGACTAACGTCCTCTGCGGAAAGAGCAGGCCCGGTCATTTCAGAGGCGTATGCACGGTAGTCAGCAAGCTCTTCAACATAGTTACTCCCGACCGAGCATATTTTGGTGAGAAGGATGCCCAGCAGCTGGCTGTGATCCGGCGCATGGTAACTGATATGAATTACGGCATAGAAATAGTAGGCTGCCCGACAATCCGTGAAAATGACGGACTTGCCAAATCCAGCCGCAACGCCTATCTGAGCAAAGAACAGCGAAAAGCCGCTGCCGTCCTGTACCGCTCCATAGAGGAAGCAAGGAAGCTGACAGAAGCCAATGAAAAAAGCACCTCTGCATCTGAGCTTATCGAGACCATGACAGCTGTAATATCATCAGAGCCCATGGCAAAGATCGATTATATCGAAGCGGTAGACGGAAAAACTCTCCAGCCCAAGGCACAGCTCGTCCCAGGCGACCTGGTGGCCCTGGCTGTCTATATCGGAAAGACAAGGCTCATAGATAACTTTACTGTTTGAGCAGGCTGTAATGTTTGAGCCTCCTGTAAATCGAGCAGGCTGTAAACAAATTCAATAGATGCAAAGCCCTCCCGATTGGCAGGAAAACCCATGCGTGGAGGGTTTTATATTTTTGTCCGACTCCATAACGATCGATATCTTATTGAGCCTCTGTCGAGAGGTGGAAAGACTCGTCTCGCCAATTGACAAACATACACCTGTTTGATACAGTTGTCATATGGATATATCCACATCAGTATTCCGAGAATAATATGTCAGGAGGTTATCATGAAGAAGATCAAAACGTTATTATGCATAATCCTTACGCTGATTTTTACTGCAGGGCTATGCGGATGCGCCACATTCGATCCGCTTCCTGCTGCCAACGGATACATGGAGCTGCTGACGACAGGTGAGGTGTCCGATGATCTGGTGGAGGCCACCGGAGAGACGAAGGAAGAGCTTCAGAAGGAATACGATGAGATATACGACGAGGTGATCAGCGATATGCTTTCAACGGCTGCAGATGATCCGTACAGCAGCCTTCTGGAGGAAAGCGATATCAGAGAATTCATGGAGACCATGTTCTCATCCATAAAATACGAGGTATCAGATGAATATACCGAGGAAAACGGCACTTATTACGTCGATATAAAGGTCTTCCCTCCGCTGTGGACACAGTCAATTGAATCATATGTATCCAACGACTTCTTTTCTGAATGGGAAAACAAGCTGATGAATGGAGAATACGTTATGAGCAGCGAAGAACAGCTGGTAAACGACTTGTACGACGACCTGTTCGGCAGGCTTCTGGAAATGGCGAAGAACACGGAGTACGGAGAGCCTGAGACTGTCGAGGTGAGAATTGAGCCACAGGGCGATTATTATTATATCAATGAAACCGATCTGGACAGAATATATTCCACTGCATTCCCGGCATTTCTATGAGGAGAGTCCTGCCTTCAACCTTGTCTCTGTCGATGAATACCCATTCGTTGGCTGTTTTTCTGTGATAACATGATTCAGCCATCACTTTTTGCCAATACTGTTGTCCAAGACCAATAAACTGTACCCATAAAACTGGACACAGAATTTGGGATACAGCTTGAAGGAAAA
>CAUDEQ010000109.1 GCA_958448635.1 uncultured Bacillota bacterium
TTTATAAAACCTCTTTTTTATTTACGGACAAGTTGATAACATAAAGGTGAAAGGGGTGAATCAGATGTTTATAAGGAAAGCTATGGAGATTCCTGTCGATATGATAAGGACAAATGGGAACCAGCCCAGGCAGTCCTTTGGGGAGCAGCAGTTGATAGAGCTTAGAGATTCCATAAGGGAGTATGGCATCCTGCAGCCTCTTATACTGAAGCGTGAGTCCGGTGGTGAGTTTCTGCTTATAGCAGGAGAAAGGAGACTTAGAGCGGCAGTGATGGCCGGTTTAGACAAGGTCCCTGCAATCATAAAGGAAGCTACAGAAGAGGAAATAGAGCTTATAGCATTAGTGGAAAATATACAGAGGGAAAATCTGGGATACATAGAAGAGGCCAAGGCATATCAGAGATTAATGGAAAAACATGGAATTAATCAATCCTTGCTGGCTGAGAAACTGGGTAAAAATCAGTCCACTATTTCCAATAAGATAAGGATACTTAGCTTGCCTGAGGACATACAGAATATGCTAGTCAGCAACAAGCTTACAGAGAGACATGCACGTGCTCTTTTGAAGGTAGATGATGACTCAGAACGAAGAATTATCATAGGCAAGGTTATTAAGCATGGCTTCAATGTACGGCAGACAGAAAAGCTTGTGGATGAATATATTACAGGTAAAGCAATCAGGGATAGAGAAAGAAATAAGATTCGGCATATCAGTTATAAGCTTTATCTCAATACATTGAGAAAAGCTTTTAATGATATGGAGCTTAATGAAAAGGGCGCAACTTTTGAACAGGAAGATGAAGGGGATAACCTGAGAATCACAATTACAATACCTAAGGGTATAGAAGGAATGGCCGTAGTTAACCCATAATACTACTCATTTTAATGATAAATGTTCCATTGTTTCACGTGGAACATTTATTTACAAAGACAGCAGCGATAAAAAAACAGTGTGATATATCAAGGATACTGTAATGGGAAGTGTTGTCACTATAGTTTACATGAGTGTAAGATGAAATTAATTTTCATCTTACACTCTTTTTTTATAAAAATAATGGTCAAATACGATATGTTATATTATAATGTGTTTCAGGAAAGTGTTACATAAGGAGGAGTAAAGTGGGAAAAGCAATAGCAATTTTTAATCAGAAAGGCGGCGTAGGTAAAACCACGACCAATATAAATTTGGCAGCATGCCTTGCCTTGAAAGGTAAAAAGGTTCTTATCCTCGATATAGATCCACAAGGAAATACCACCAGTGGTGTAGGAATTTCAAAGAGAGATCTGGAAGTGACCACTCATGAGATCCTTATTGAAGACCATTATCATCCTGAGGAAGCAGTTATTCCTACAGGTATAAAAAATCTTGATATAATGCCAGCAAGTGTTCAGCTGGCGGGAGCGGAGGTTGAGCTCATCGAGCTTGCCGGAAGGGAAAAGAGACTTAAGAGAGCGATAGATATTCTCAGACCAAAATATGATTATATCTTTGTCGATTGTCCTCCTTCCCTTGGACTTCTGACAATAAACTCACTGACGGCAGTGGACTCAGTGCTGATTCCGATTCAATGTGAGTTTTATGCTCTCGAAGGCGTAAGTCAGCTTATGAGTACCATTGATATAGTAAAAACAAACCTTAATCCTGAACTGGAAATAGAGGGTGTTATTCTCAGCATGTTCGACGGTAGAACAAATCTGTCGATACAGGTTGTTGAGGAGGTAAAGAAATACTTTAAGGAAAAAGTGTATACTACTGTAATACCAAGGAATGTAAGGCTAGCGGAAGCGCCAAGCTATGGAATGCCTGTAATACAGTACGACCCAAAATCCACAGGAGCAAGGGCTTATATGGAATTTGCCGATGAGTTTTTAAAAAGCGAGGTGAAATAACATATGGCTGGACCGAAAAAAACCGGAGGTCTGGGGAAGGGCCTGGATGCTCTCTTCGGAAATATGGAGGTTGCTATTGAAAAAAAGCCTGTTGAAGTAGCTGAAGTAATCATAAAAAACGACGACAGAGGAAAAGAGAATACAGATAATACGGCAATTGCAGGAGATATCGCATATATAGATATCAATGATATAAAGCCGAATTCAAAGCAGCCGAGAAAATCATTTGATGAGGAAAAACTGGATGAACTGGCTTCTTCCATTGCTGAGCACGGTCTGATACAGCCTGTAGTTCTAAGAAAAAAAGGAAAGGGCTATGAAATCGTTGCCGGAGAGCGAAGATGGAGGGCTGCAAGGCGAGTAGGTATTAAGGAGCTTCCGTGCATAGTCAAGGAGCTTACAGATGAAGAAAACATGCTTTTGGCAATCATCGAAAACATGCAGCGTGAAGATCTTAATCCGATAGAAGAAGCGGAAGGTCTTCGTCAGATGATAGATACATATGGGCTGACGCAGGAGCAGGTATCCAAAAGCGTTGGAAAAAGCAGACCTTATATTGCCAATTGTCTGAGATTGCTGAGATTGCCGGATGCTGTTGTGGAGTACGTTGCCTCAGGTGAACTATCGGCAGGGCATGCCAAGGCTATAGCAGGTATAAATGATACTGAGCGGCAGATACATCTGGCAGAGGAAACCATAAAAGAAGGATTGTCGGTGAGACAGCTGGAAAAGCTCATAAGAGAAGAAAAGCCAAAGGCAAAAAAACCTCGTAAGGCAAGAGAAAAGAACGCCAATGTGAAGAGAGTGGAAGAGGATCTTAAGGAGGCGTTGGGGACAAAGGTGACTCTCAGTCAAAAAGGAAATAAGGGAAAAATAGAGATAGAATATTATAGCAGGGATGAGCTGGAAAGGCTCATAGAAATGCTTAAGAGCGTAAAATAAAAGAGATTGTTCCATGTGGAACAATCTCATGAAACGGTGAAATTTCAATGCATAAGCAAAAAATAAAAGAGCTGTTTGAAGACGTGATAGAAGAGGCACAGGCGATAAAAATCCCTGTGCCTGAAAATATTATGGGAGAGATTCATATTAATCCCAGACCTAAAAAACGCTATGGCTGCTGCAGAAAAACAAAGGCAGGATATGAAATAGAGCTGAGTCAATTCGTACTGGATGCTCCGGAAAAAAAGATAAAGGAAACCATAGCTCATGAGCTTCTGCATACATGTATAGGTTGTCAGGATCATGGATCGATATGGAAAAAATATGCAGGGATGATGAACGAGGCATACGGCTATAACATCAAACGTGTAAATTCATTTGAAGAAATGGGACTTGCCAGGGAGGCGCAGGATGAGGATGCAGGAAAGATAAAGTACATAATCAAGTGTCAGTGCTGTGGAAGAGAATACCCAAGACAACGATTCACCTGCGTGATGAAGAAAATAAATGCATACAGATGTCAGTGCGGTGGAAAGCTGACGGTTATAGAGAAGCCATAGTATCAAAAAATAAAAGAATAAACAATCTAACAAATATAAGGCGAAGTCGGAATGATGTGTGAGTAAAACGACTTCGCCTGTTAATTTTTTGGAGCGATGGTTAAAGAAATAATGTGTCAGTCTACTTTCCAAATGCCGCAACGGTATCCTTCAGTGCCTGTACTATAGGGAGCTGCTGAGGACATTTTTTCTCGCAGGCTCCGCAGCCTATACAACCGGAAGCGAAGCCGTCTTCGGGAACCCATTGGAGGTACTCAGTCTTTGTGGATTCATTCTTCCCGAAGGTGTTCCAGTCATTGAAGTATTCCAAAAGCTCAGGTATGTTGAGTCCCTGCGGACATGGGAGACAGTATTCACATCCGGTACAGGAATATTTTACTAGCCTGTTGTATTCTGATGATATGCGGTCTATGAGGATGTGATCCTCGTCTGTAAGCTTTTCCAGATCATCCGAGTCCATG
>CAUDEQ010000110.1 GCA_958448635.1 uncultured Bacillota bacterium
GGGCGGATTCGGGACTTTCACCCGTTAGAAACGTGCGCCGCCAGGCGCACAACGACAAACCGGATACCATTACGGATATCCGGTTTTTTCATTATTTTATCATGGTCTCATATCTCACGATATTCCCTTATTTCACGCTGTCCTCAACGGCCTTAGGCATCTCTGCCACTTCGATAACGCCCTTATGTCTTACAGGCTTTGTCTCCAGATCCTTCAGACCTGCCGGAACTCTGACGCCTGTTTCGGCTGCCACTGCCTTTACATATTCGAAGCCGTTGGCCTTCTCGCCGAGCCCTATGCTGTGAGCCACGCTGTCGGCAAACTTATAGGCGCTGGCTGTGGAGGCTATCAGCGCAGGAGTCTCGTCGCCCGTCTCTTCAACGTAATCACGGTACACCTTGTATGCCACGGCAGTATGCGTATCCATAAGATAACCGTTTTCTCTGTACATCCTGCCTATGGTCTCGTTGGTGTCCTCCACCGTCGCATATCCTCCGTAGAAGGAAGCCATTCCTTCCTTTATCTTATCGCTTACCTGATATTTCTTTTCCTTTTCAAGAGCTTCCATCAGCCCCTTTATCTCTTCTCCGTCGTTGCCAGCCAGGTGATACAGCAGCCTTTCCAGATTGCTGGATATCAGTATATCCATGGACGGAGAATTGGTGAGGAAAAACTCCCTGTTTATGTCGTATACGCCTGTATTGAAGAAATCCGTAAGCACCTTGTTCTTGTTGGAGGCGCAGATCAGCTTTCCAACAGGAATTCCCATCTTCGAAGCGTAGTATGCCGCCAAAATGTTTCCGAAATTACCTGTAGGAACCACGATGTTCACAGGCTCTCCTGCCTTTACAGCTCCCCTCTCCACCAGCTTCACATAGCCGTAAACGTAGTATGCCACCTGAGGCACGAGACGTCCTATGTTTATGGAGTTGGCCGAGGAAAGCTTGCAGCCGCAGTCCGCCAGCGTCTTTGCAAACTCATCATCGTTGAATATCTTCTTAACTCCCGTCTGAGCATCGTCGAAATTTCCCTTTATCGCAAATACATGGGTGTTCTCACCCTCCTGGGTTATCATCTGTCGCTCCTGCACCTCGCTTACGCCCTGATTCGGAAAGAACACGATGATCTCAGTTCCCGGCACGTCTGCAAAGCCCTCAAGCGCCGCTTTGCCTGTATCTCCCGATGTTGCCGTCAGTATGCAGATCTTCTTGTCCTCGTTTTCCTTCTTCATGGCCGTGGTCAGAAGATATGGGAGTATGGAAAGCGCCATGTCCTTGAAGGCTGCCGTCCTGCCGTGGTACAGCTCCAGGAAGTAGGCTCCGCCGGCCTCCTTTACAGGAACGATCTCAGCCTCTTCGAACTTCTCATCGTATGCTCCGTCCACACATGCCTGCATTTCCTCCGGCGTATAGTCGGTGAAAAACGCACCTATGATCTCGTATGCGATCTCCTTATACGTCTTTCCCGTCATCTCCTCTATGGTCTTGGGCAGCGTCGGGATTCCATCCGGTACATAGAGTCCCCTGTCCTCCGCGATTCCGCGAATTACAGCCTGTGCCGCCGTCTTAACATCCTTACTTCCTCTCGTGCTTTGATATTTTATCATTTATCTGTTGCTCCTTCCGATTATTTTAGGTTCAGCGCCTTCGATAACGCCGACGATATCATCCACATCTGCCAATGCGCCCTTTCCGGTGATGCCGCAGGCCAGCAGAGATTCCTTGGGCTCGATGAACATGTAGCCCAGCCCTGCCAGCTTTTCGATATTGCTCTGCACTATGGGGTTCTCGTACATGTTGGTGTTCATCGCAGGCGCCAGATATACCGGCGTCGTGGTGGCTGCTGCCATTACTGTGGCGCTGAGAAGATCGTCCGCTATCCCTGAAGCGATCTTTCCTATTATATTGGCGCTGGCCGGCGCGATGACTATGAGATCTGCGTTTTCCGCCAGCGTTATATGCTTCACTTCCTTGGGAATCCCCTCTTCAAAGAATTCCGTATGGACCTTGTTTTTGCTCAGTGTCTGCAGCGCCAGCGGAGTTATGAATTTGCTGCCGCCCTCTGTCAGTATGATGTTTACGTCGTGTCCCGCCTTGGTGAGCCTGCTGGTTATATCGGCTGCCTTGTAGGCGGATATGCTTCCCGTTACTCCCAGAACTATGTTCATTCAAAAATCCTCCTTGCGATCATATCTGCTATTTCCTCATTTGTCTCCATGGTGTCATATGATTTATCTTTATGGATAAGATACCCTCTGTGCCTGTCCTTTCCTATTTCAGAAAGATCGTTGGCCATCACAAAGTCGCAGTCGTTCTTCTGCAGCAGGTGGTATCCCACGTCGATAAGCTCCTGATGCGGCACGCTGCTGAGGAGCTTGAAGCCCACCAGCTTCGTATCGGGCGCCCACTTCTTTATGCTGCTTATCACCTTGGGCGACTTCTTCATGTGGATCACCAGATCGTCTATATCCGAGCTTATCTTGTTGCCGGAGAGGTCAGCCCTGTTGTCGGGATCCTCCGTACCTCTTATCTTGTCAAGAGTCGTAACTTCATTTACCACATAGTCGCTGACTGCCATGGCGTGGATCACCGCGTCTATTTTCTCCGACGCCAGCAGCTCCTGAAGGTTTTTCTGCAAATCGGCAACTCCCTCGATGGCCACAGGCTCCACCTTGTCGCTCTGTGGATATGACGCCCTGAGCCCATGAAGATAGTATATTTTTTCTATCCTGTCTCCGTACTTTTCCGCAAATGTATTTCCTATCGCCAGTCCAAGCCTTCCCGTAGATGA
This sequence comes from uncultured Bacillota bacterium, assembly GCA_958448635.1. GTDB lineage: Bacteria > Bacillota > Clostridia > Peptostreptococcales > Anaerovoracaceae > Lentihominibacter. The sequence goes on from CAUDEQ010000110.1 coordinate 2,791, forward strand.
ATTGGTTATGGTCCTGACATCATCTATCCTTTCGCTTGTGCCGCCGGCTGTTATTATTATCTTCATTATGTTCGTCCTTTTTGCTAAACGTTATGGTGAAATGGCGAATTATTCTATTTATCATACAGGTTGAATTATAGCCGTTCAGCGGCTTTTAGTCAAGGGCGCCGGCCGCCTGCCGGCAAAATGAATTCGACATTTTCCTGTTTATTTTTTGCCTTTTATGATATACTTGAAATAGCGTGAAATATTTTACAGGAGGAATACCTGAAATGAAAAAAACAATAGCTGTACTTCTCATTTCCTGCTTGTGCTTTGCGATGGCTTCATGCGGAGCATCGACGCTGACAGGAGAGCCCGCCGTTTTTACAAACCTTGACAAGTCATTCTCCATAGAGCTTCCTGCGGAAGACACCGGAGACGGCGACAAGGCGTCATGGACTGTCAACGAGGAAACCGAGGGCGATGTGCTGGATATGACATATCACGACAAGACCGTCAGAGTAGTGGTCCAGGGGCTTTCCAAGGCGAAGGCTTCACAGGTGGCCGGCGATTTTGAGAGCTACAAGAAGTACGCTGTGGAAAATACATTTGCCGAGCTCCTTGAGGGCGCAGACATGAAGGATACCTCTGTCGAGGTTCCGGATTTTGTGAGCAACAGCTCCGCCAGCACCTATACTGCCAAGAAGGGCGAGGGCATCATCGTTTTCATGGAAAGCGACAGAGCATATTACACCTATCTTGTATCGGCAGCTGACGGCGGCTACAGCGCCAATAAAAAGGTTCTGGACGAGAGCATTCTAAGCCTGAAGGAGCTTTCCGAATCGGAATAGTATTGTTATGATGAAATTGCAGATCGTTGATTCTGCAATTTTTTTTACAACAGAATACCGATGAACAGGATATTATGAAGCGACAAGGCTTGCTGCTGAATGGAGATTTTCAGTTTTCATTTATTTTCACCGATTTTTTCGATGCTAGTGTAAAATTTCAGTAGGAAAATAAAAAGATAAAAAGAAAGCACCACTTTG
>CAUDEQ010000111.1 GCA_958448635.1 uncultured Bacillota bacterium
AGCGATGGCTGCAAACCGTTTTCCAACGGCTTGCAGCTTTTTTTCTGCTCTCAATTCCGTATTCATGCAGGGCTGCGCTTACCCGCAGGTCCCCTCAGCCTTCAAGCTCCAGCCTTATCTCGACGAAGAACTCATCCTTCTCGATTCCTGCGGAGATACTTCCGCCCATTCTTTCCACCAGCTCTCTTGCTATGGAAAGCCCGATGCCTGCAGAGCCTCCGCTCCTTGCGATATCGGCTCTGTAAAACCTGTCAAAGACTCTCTCCGCATCGATATTTACCGCATCAGCCTCCGAAATGCTGTTGGTACATAGAAACACTGCGCTGTTCTGCTCCCGTGCCATACGCAGCCTAATGCTGTCCCTTCCGTGAACAAGGGCGTTCTTTATGACGTTCTGAAATGCTCTTTCCAGCGCCTCATGGTTCCCCGTCACATTTACATGTCCCTCATGAAAGTCTATCTCCGGCTCTATGCCCTTCGATACGAAATCATCGTAAAAGGAAAACAGCGTGTCATATGCGCATTTTGCGAAATCCACCGTCTCCATATGTATCTCATAGCTTTCATCCTGAAGTCTGGCATATGTGAAAAGCTCCTCCAGCATGTCAGCCAGACTTCTCAGCCTGCTCTTTATGATGCTGCAGTAATGCTCCGTTTCCTCCTCCGTGTCCGCCTGCATCAGAAGCTGAAAATATCCGTCCATGGAGGTGAGAGGAGTTCGTATATCGTGGGACAGGTTGGCAATGGTTTCCTTGAGGTCGTTTTCGCTGCGCTGCGTTTCCGCCTCCAGCCTTCTGGCGTTGTCTATGACGATATTTATATCATCAGCAAGCCTGTTCAGCTCTGCAAAGGGCAGCCCACCGGTAAGCCTCATATTTGTGCTGTTGCCGCACATGAACTCCAGCTGACTGCACAGCCTTCTTATATGCCTTCTATATGCTATCCATATTGATACCGCAGCCACAGCGGCCACCGTTGCCAGTACTGCCCAAATCATCATCTCAAACTCCTAGTGAATATCTCTTTTCCGCATTATCATCATGGACAGCAGAGCTGTCACAGCGAAAAACGCCAACCCTACGATGACAGCCGTAATCATTGTATCGCTTCCGGCGTCAGTGCCTGCCATGGATATACAGCCGTCCGGCATATATCTTGCGATTTCAAAATCCGCCCCTGATGTCATGGAATTTACCGCATTGTTTATCAGCCCGTATACAGGCAAAAGCAGTCCCGTGCATACTATGATTCCTGCCGTCATGCCGAAGGCACTGCTTCCCGACAGAACGCATAAAAACGCCACCGCCATCGAAAATCCCAGATGAAGCAGGTACTGTACGCCAAGCATACATACAAAATCACCGACATCGCCCATGTATAAGCGGTCTCCCCACAGCACGAAGCCTGTTATCACCATCACGACGGTGAACACGGCCAGCATGACAGTCACCTGCATTGCCAGCACCACCGCCTTTGACAGTATCAGCTTTTCCCGGCCGGGAAACAGCCCCGCTATGTTCTTTATATATCCGTGCTTCTGCTCTCCGCTTATGAACAGCGCCGTGAATATCGAGCATAGTATCAGAAGCAGCTTGCTCTGAACCTGAACGCTGATCATATCTCCCAGCTCGATATCCCCTGTAACCCATTCATCCTTGGGAAACACGGCGATTCCCACGGTCTTCACACCGTTTTCCGCCAGCGCCATCGTTATATCTCCGCCGTCATCGAGGCGTTCAAATATCTGTATCGTATCTGCATCCGCCACCTTGTATTTACTTATGCCCATGGCTTCCAGCACCGTGCAGGCCCTGGCCGTATCATCCGTCCTCAGCTCTATACGCTCGCTGCACTCGGCAAGAAGCTCTTCTCTTGTCATCTCCCTCAGAAGCATCCCGTCATTGATTATGCCGTACTTCGTAGCTATCTTTGACAGCTCCTCCAGGATGTGGCTGGAAATTATAAAGGTTATGTTTCTTTCCTTGTTCAGCCTGAAAAGCGTGTCTCTTATCTCCGCTATGCCCTGCGGGTCCAGCCCGTTTATAGGCTCGTCCAGTATCACGATATCCGGCTCCCCTATCAGAGCCAATGCAATTCCCAGCCGCTGCTTCATTCCCAGAGAAAAAGCCTTTACCTTCTTCCTCCCTGTGTTTTCGAGACCGACAATTTTCAGCAGTTCCTCCTCCGTTCCCTTTTTTCTCACGCCCATGGCAAGGCTCTTGAGCCTCATGTTTTCCCTGGCCGTCATGTTGGGGTAAAGTCCCGGCGACTCTATGAGCGTACCTATGCGTGACATGTAAAGCTCCGCATCTCTGCCTGTCCTTCCGAATATGGAAAAGCCGCCCGATGTGGGCTTTGCAAGGCCGCTTATCATCTTGAGCAGGGTGGTCTTTCCCGCTCCGTTTCTTCCTATCAGACCGTATATATCGCCTTGTCGTATATTGATATTTACGGATTTTACAGCATCATGCCCGCCATATCGCTTTGTGATGTTATCTGTCGTAAGTATGTGATCCATATGGCCTCCTCCTTTCATTTACATTGCCGATTATACTTCTCGGAATTCAAAAAAGCGCAAAGCAATGTTAAAGAAAGCGTAAAGCTATCTGGCCAGGCGGAAGCCTATCCCCCATACCGTATCTATATACTCATGATCCGAAACATTTCTGAGCTTTTTCCTTATATTGCTGATATGCACGTTTATAGTCTTGTCCTCTCCAATATAGTAATCATCCCATGCATAGTCGTAGATTTCCTGCTTGGAATAGGCCCTGCCCGGATTCGACATCAGCAGCTCCAGTATCCTGAACTCCTGCTTCGTCAGCGTGATATCCGTGCCGTTTGCCTCTGCAGTATACGCCGAGGTGTCCAGAACAAGGTCCTTGTACCTCATCAGTGCGGCGTCAGCATGCTCCGGCGGCGATGCCTTTCGTATCTGCACGCCTATCCTGGCCATCAGCTCCTGTATCTCAAAGGGCTTTGTCAGATAATCGTCTGCGCCGCTGACCAGCATATTGACCTTGCTGTCGAGGCTGTCCTTGGCCGAAACCACGATGACAGGGATATCCTGCTGCTTCCCTTTTTCCTCCTGTCAATCGTTTTTAAGCAATCTGGAATAATATTTGTCTGCCTGATAGAGGGCAGCCACCGGATTGTGAGCCAGCACGCGGTCCTTTGCCACCAGCGTAGTGCAAAGGGCCTCCGAATGCTTATAGAAAAGGCTGTCATGGCCTACGCAAAGACCTATCACTATGTTCAGATCTGTTTTCTCCTTATTTAGCATCTCCGCCTGCATTATAGGATTGCACATGTTGACGCCCACCGCCTCATGTGCAGGGTCTATACCTACAGACACCTTGGGCTGAGCGCCTATTTTACATGCTGCGCCCACCACCTCGAAGCCTCTTGCTCTGAATATCTTCGCCGCCGTACGCGCCTCCTGCAGAAGCCCCACACATGTGGCTATACCCAGCTTCTCGGCGCCAATCTTCGATGCAAACTCACAGATTTCCTCTACTCTCGTCATTCTGCAGTAATTCTCAAACTCCACCTCAGAGGCAGCCATCATTATCTTCCTGTTTTCCTCGCTGTCCGTATAGAGCTTCATGGTTTCCTCCAGAAATTCAGGAGCCATATTTGCCGTCAGACAGAAATCAGGATATGTGCCTCCTTTATCATCGCAACCCTTGGATGCACAATCTATACAGCTGCGTTTTATATCTTTATCCTTCATATTTTCACGTATAATCCAATTACCTCATTCGAGGATTGGATTTTCCTTTCTCCCGATTT
>CAUDEQ010000112.1 GCA_958448635.1 uncultured Bacillota bacterium
TTTTTGGCGGAGGACATGGGACTCGAACCCACGAGGCTGTTACACCCTACTCGCTTTCCAGGCGAGCTCCTTAGCCACTCGGTCAATCCTCCGTGCTATCTATCGCATTTTTATTTTCTTGAACGATACCTATATAATATATCAAAAGTTTGGGCGATATGCAAGCAATTTCGGCTTTAATATATAATACAAAGCTGCCGGCGACGGTATTTCATGCTTAAGAAATAAGGCGGCAGTTTTCGCTGCCGCCTCTTTGACGTTATTTTATTGATGGCTTTTTCTATCTCAAAATATCCCTGATCGCCGCCATGGTTGCAATCTCTTCGTCACTGTAAATCTTCACATAAGGAATCATTTCATCCAAGACTTCCTTATAGATTGCAGCAGCAGCTTCATAATCAATCTGCGCATTTTCGTCCTCAGCCTGTCTTACCAGATTATATGTGGCGTCTCCCACATAGCATACAGGTATCATCTTATCCAGAGCCCAGTAAGCGTCGCTGTCATCCACGTTGGCTGCATCATACTGTGCAAGGATATCTTCAACCACCTTTTGCTCAAAGAGATAATACGAGTAATCCTTTTCTCCGTTGAGAGCCCACGCTATATCAAGGGCACCGGACTCCTCATCCTCCGCATATAGAGTCTCATTTTCAAGGGCCTCTATTATTCCCTTCAGCGCATTTATATTGCTGTCAAGATTAGGATGTCCCGTATATACATCGACATCATCAGTCTTGGTGCAGCCCTGCTGAAGCATTTTGAAAGCTGCCAGCGTATCCTGATTCAGCTGTGCCCCTTCCTCTCTAAGCTTTGCGATTTCTTTCTCTGAGGCCTCGCCTGAAACAGCCTCCTCGTACCTGCTGTTCACATCGGCTATTTTTTCATTGTGTGCCGAAGCCGCCTTTCTGAGGCTCTTTACAGCTGCCAAATATTCATCCGTATCTACACCTGCTTCCTTTGCAAGCTTTTTATCGAAGTTTTCCTTCAGCTCATCGCATGCAGTCGTCATATCGAGCTCAAGAGCCGGCATTTTATCGATGTATATTGCAAATGCACCAAACCAGTTGAGATTTGTTCTCATGGTTTCCTCATGCCATGTTTCGCGATCATCGAATGCAGTATGGTATCTTTCCTGCATGAAGCTTTCGTCCTCAAATCCGTTTATGATATATGGAACACCGTGCCATCTGTATGATACTCCGTCTTCCATTACATTTACAGATCCCGGTTCTTCCGATATCGTCACTTCTCCCGCCGTGGCAGCAAGTCCTGTCTCAGCCACCATTTTATTTACAAATGTACCGAATTCAGGGACGGCAGCTATCTGAAGCTGGTTGCCCTTTACTTCAAAGGCAGGCAGCTCACAGTTGAGAAGCGCCAGCGTCTTTCCATCCCATCCAAGATCGGCCTCATGCATCATTCCCCATGCACCTGTAGTATAGTCGAACTGTGTGCCGGAAGCTCCCCATTCCTCTGCTCCGTGAGCCACTACTATTATGTCGTTTTCAGGAGTGTAGCCCGAATCTATAAGCGCCTTGGCCACTGCAAAATCCAGAGCTATGGCTGCCGAGTCATCCTGGAAGCCATACCAGTATTTGTCGTAATGGCCTGCTATGAGAATCTGCTGATCTGAGGACTTACCTTTGATCTTACCTATAACGTTATATGTAACACCTGTCCCCTCTTCAAGAACTGCGTCCACCATAAGGGTTGCCGTATCGTTTCCTCCCTTGATGGCCTTTTTAATGTCCTTAGCCTCGTTAGGGCTTATCGCAACTGTAGGAATGAGATCCTCGCAGCATATGTCTTGGACATTTACAGTATCGTCGTTAAGCTCTCCGTATCCACCTGTGGAATACGTGACTATGGCTGAAGCTCCCTTTTCATAAGCCTGCCTGATATAATTATCTATCCATGCTTCATTCCACTGATCAACTCCTGCGAGAACTATCTTGCCTTCCACGTCCTTTCCTTCGTAATCAGCCTCAAAGCCCGTTCCCACATCAACTATTTCGGCAGTTATCCCGTCTTCATCGGTACCGCTGCACTGGTACGCCGCCGACATGAGATCTATGTCCGTGCCGTCAACAGTGAGGCTTGAATCATTGAACTGGAACTTATCTACAGTGGTTCCAACCTTCTGAACATCCGTAAGCCCGATTTCCTTCATTTCCTTTTCAAGGAAATCGGCCATTCTGTGTTCAGCGTCCGATCCGGCAGTTCTCCAACCCAGCTCATTGTCCCAGTATGCCTCGTCATATGCCAGAGTTTCTGTCAGATCATAGGCGTATTCCATGTCTATGCTATCGATGTAGCCCTGTACCTCTGCAGCCATCGAAAGCTCCGAATCCACCTGATTCTCCGAGTTGCCGCATGACGCCATGGAAATAACCATTGTTAGTGAAGCAGCCGTACAAATCAACAGTTTAGCGCTTCTTTTCATTCTTTCACTCTCCCCTCATGAAATTGAAATACAAATATAAATATTCTGACAAATTCAATTTTACATTATATTACCTCTGACACCAATATACATTGTTATTTTTATAATATTTTTTATCAAACACTGCAGTAGTCGCTTTATACTGTTGTTTTTTTGTCAAAATTGCTTGTTAATACGTTTTGCTCACAAAAACTTCACAATAATGCCATAAAATCCTCTCAGCATCGGTGTATCTTTAAAGTTAGATAATTACGTTTAAGTGAGGCGATAGTAATGAGATTCGATATGCATTGTCACACAAGTGAAGGCTCTATAGATTCCAAGGTTTCCGTAAGGCAGTTTGCCGATATGTTTTCCTCTATGGGCTACGAAGGCTTTATGATAGCGGATCACAACAGCTACAAGGGCTGCAGAGCATGGGATGCAATAAAACATGAACCGCAGTACAGCCGGCTTACTGTTATCCGCGGCATCGAGTACGATACCAAGGACGCTGGTCATGTTCTTATCATAATGCCTGACGATATATACCTGAGCATATTCAGGATGAGAGGTATGACCCTCAGGAAGACCATAAATCTGGTTCATGAATTCGGAGGGATCATAGGTCTTGCCCATCCTTACGGTGCCGCAGGCTCCAGTGCCATGAACTTCAAGCTCATGGACGACAGGCTCATAGGCAAGCTGGATTTCATAGAGGTATTCAACACATGTGAATCTCCGTCATCAAACCGCAAGGCGGCGCTGCTGGCTGAAAAATACGGACTTCCGGGAACCTCCGGCTCCGATTCTCACGTCACAGACTACGTCGGCATGGCATGTACCATCATAAACGGCGATATTCGCTGTAATAACGATATGATCCGTGCAGTCAAGGCTGCAGCGACATCTCCTGAAACGGTTTCAGCCATAGGAATAGAGCGTCATGAAACCAAGAAGGGCAGAAGAAAAGAGCATTGGATAGGCGTTTTAGGATACAAGATATACAATCGCGGCATAGGAAAGCTCATATGCCCATACAGAAAATACAGACATTATAAGCTGCAGAAGGCATACTAAAGCCTTGATACTCTGCAGGCTATAGAGGCAACGATGTAATCGAGTAGGAGGCGGTGACTAACCGCCGTCCTCTCACACCACCGTACGTAC
>CAUDEQ010000113.1 GCA_958448635.1 uncultured Bacillota bacterium
TTTCATGTGCTTTTTTATGCCTTTGGAAGTCATTTTCCACAGTCTTTATTGACAGCCGTTATATATGTGGAGGAAAGAACTGATTTTCGTTAAATTTTCCATAAATCATACATGTAGCAATTTGAGGATGTGGAATCCTTGCTTTTAGACATATAGATTTGCCTTGATTTTCCATATATTTGCAGGCTGTAAACATTTAAAGTGGAATTTCACAATTTATCTTTTGGAGATAGAAAATTTTATAACATATAAAATAGCAGAAGCTTTCCGATCCAAATGCTGCCATCACTTTAAAGATTCATAAAATCAATCGTGTTTCATCCATAACAGGTGTAAGTGTTTCTTATTGATGAAATCACGCTGTTCTCATTATTTTTTGTATATCAGCTTTCACCCGAAACAAGCATAATGATATCTGCAAGATGAAAGAACATTAAGCTTGGCATTGGCAGTTCAATGCATTTACATCAAATTTCACCTAAAAAGACATAATATTCTCTGCAGGATGAAAAGCCATCAAATCCAATAATCTCTGATCAATGCATTTCATCATGTAAAGTAAATATCTTATTCATAGGATGAAGCCGAGATATGTCAAACAATTTTTGTATAATAACATTTACTCAAAACAGCGGATGATGTATATAGGGTGTAGTTAAAGCATACCTATAATTCGTTACATAATATTATGTATTCTAAATGGGAAATAAAAAGTAATTATTCAATGAGCAGCGAATTTTACCAGGTGCATTTTCGGCAAAATGCCGAAAGTATTGATTTTCCAAGTGTTTGGTATATAATAATATTAAATGTACAATATGATAATACACTTGGTAAAATGCATTTATTTTGTTGAAATTTCAATGATCTGAATTAGCTATTATAATTTAAAACGAGGAAAATACTATGGTTTAACAGTAACATATTGATGTATTTTAACGCCGTATCTTTCTTCTGATTGGATAGAAGAAGACGGTTTAACAGTAACATATTGATGTATTTTAACACGAGAAAATCGTTCGTTCTTGAAAAATACCTTCCGGTTTAACAGTAACATATTGATGTATTTTAACAACTGAGAGTGTCCTATAATGACTGCATCGTAGTCGTTTAACAGTAACATTTCGATGTTTTTTAAGAAGAACATAATAATCATGAATAAAGACAGGAAAGCCTGTCAAGCGCCAACGCATTAGTTCCTGTTAACATACAAAGTTACAAGAAGGGAGGAGGAAAACCTATATAGCAAAGGCAGCCGAAACGTAATACAGTTGCAGGAGCTTCTCATAAGCGATATCATGGCAATCAATCGTGATGGATTAAGGTTCATACGAAGTTCGAGTATTCTGTTATGCGACGAAACGGCAAGCGGTAATATTTCATGAGAAAAAACTCTCAAAATCAAAGCTGAACATCGGCTTGTTTTGAGGGTTTTTGGTTATTTACGCTATATGAAGTGTATGGATTCTCCAAATAACCGATGGCAAACAGCCTATTTGAGTTTTTTAGCTTGTAGAAGCAGAAAAACTCTCAAAATCATATGGCTGAGGCCGAAATTTTGAGAGTCATTGAGAGTCATCGAGAATAATTGAGAGTAATTGAAAGTCGTTGAGAATTGGTGCAAGCTGGTGACAGCTATTGCTGTCATGTCGTACAATTTATAGTCTTTGGTTAGCCTGTATTGTCTGCAGGGGCTTGTCATCGTGATGCAGTCTGGAGGGTGTTTCCTGTAATATGTGACATGGCATTGCAGATGATATCCTGCACAGCTTCTTCGCCCATGGAGGTGTCGATGGTCAGGTCGTAATTGGACGATAACCCCCATATGCGGTGTGTGTAATAACGGTAGTTGTCTCAACGTCTGCGGTCGTTTCTTCTGATCTTCTGGATGGCTTCCTCTTCCGTGAGGTTTTCGGTATCCATGACGCGCTTTGTTCTATAATCGTACGGCGCATGGAGATATACCTTCAGGCAGCCCGGAAGCTCGCGCAGTATGTAGTCAGCGCAGCGTCCGAGGATAACGTAGTTACCTTTGCCTGCCAACTCGCGAATCACCTTTCCTTCTGATTCGAAGATAGCATCCTGAGGTGATTCTTCAGTGTCGGAATATACGTACATCTGATTGAGGAGATCGTAGAGCAGGCTGTTTGTCATGTTCTCTTCGTGATCCTTTATGAACTGCGGGGTATATCCTGTGTCTCCTGATGTCAGCTGTATTATATCGTTGTCAAAGAAATCAAAGCCGAGCCTTTCTGCCAGAGCTTTTCCGATATAGTGTCCGCCGCTTCCATACTGACGGCCTATGACTATGACAGGGGATACGGAGTATTGGGTTTTCTCTTCGGAAACGTCGTCAGGTGCGCTTTTGGCTGAAGAGAAGAATGAGGCCGGAAAGGGAATGAAGCGATTGAAGAGTCTCGCTATGAAGCCCACGAGAAGTGCGGCTATTATGGTTCCCTCTCTGACGCCGACAAGATGGCCTGAAAAGGCTATGGAAGTCAGTGCGGCGATGACGGTCAGAGATACGTCAAAGCAGACCTTGGTGATGCCGAATTCGAACTTCCATGTGGATGAAACCGCACGCACAAAGGATTCGCCGGGAAGCATCGCCACATTGGCCAGGACTTCGGTATATACGCCGAAGCCGAGTATCAGACAGCCGATGAACAGCCACATAACTGACGAAAGGTATTCCTCCGGGTGTACAAATGTAAGCAGCATCATCGTAAGGTCGATGAAATATCCGAAAACTATCGAAACAGGTATCTGAAGAATATGCTCAAGCTTGAAATTCCTTCGAAGGATGAGAAGCTGAAGAGCTATCAGCAGCAGGCTGAATATTATCGTGAATTCTCCGAGAGTGAAGGGAAGATTGAGGCTCAATACATAGGGTATGGATGAAATGGGCGAGGTTCCGAGATCGGCTTTTGTTATCATGCTGACGCCCAATGAGTTTATGAACAGCCCTATAACAAATATCATATATCGTTTGAATTTTTCCATTATCGTTTCCCTCCTGTATCAAATTTCATGTCCTGATGAATGCTGCAGGCTGTTTTCGTATATCCTCAAGAGCATATCCATGAATACTTTTCTTTCTTTTGCGGAAAAGCCTGTGAAGGCGATTTCGTCGATCTCAGCAAAGGCAGCTCTGACCGGCAGGGCCTTTTCCATACCTTTTTCCGTAAGAAATACGAATGAATTGCGACGATTTCCGTTGAGCATGCGTCTTTCAACAAGGCCTGAGGCTTCCATTCTGTTTAAAAGAGATGTCAGGGTAGCCGGCTCGATGCGGCATCCGCCGGCGATTTCCTTCTGCCCGGCGCCGTCATGCTCACTTAAATATTCGAGGATCTTGGGCTGGCCGACGGTGAGGCCTGTTCCGCTGAGGCGGGCGAGAACCTCCTTCTGAATCAGGGCTTGCTCCGACATTATTATGTGGTGGAAAGAACAGTTTGGCATATAAGCTCCTTATATAATGTATTTAGGTTGATAAAGGTAACCTATAACCCTTTATTGACG
>CAUDEQ010000114.1 GCA_958448635.1 uncultured Bacillota bacterium
TGGACTCGGTCGCTTTTTTCTACTCCTAAAGTCTCACATCTATTGTAACGCTACATGACGGGTATGCTTCACATTTACTCCCCGTTGATGCTGTCTTGTTTCTCTGATATAATATTTTCGATGATCGTACATTATGTGAGAGGATATGAAAATGGTAAACGTATTCCAGAAGAAAATACTGATGGTCGCTGTATATGCAGCGGAAATCATGATGAAGAGCGGCGCTGAGATATACAGGGTGGAGGATACCGTCACCCGTATCTGTACTGCCGGACGAATCAGCAACGTGGAGGTCTTTGCCACGCCTACCGGCATTTTCGTATCGCTGGACAGCGGCAATGAAAACGATGACCCCCTCACATACGTCAAAAGGATACGCAGCACAGGCACCAACCTGAGCAAGATATCGAAGGTCAATGCTTTTTCAAGGGAATTCTATACCACAGATCTGTCGGTGGAGACAGGCATGGAGATCCTGAAGGATATCGACAGCGAAGAGGAATACCCCTTCTTCTTGAGACTGCTGGGCGCTGCCATGACCTGCGGCTTCTTTGCACTGATATTCGGAGGCTCAATAATCGACTCATTGCTTGCCGTAATATCAGGTATAGTGTGCTACGTTCTTGCGGATATCCTGAAGAAAATCGATTTGAACGCATTTATCAGGAGCTTCTGCTGCTGCGGCACTGCGGCGTTCACTGCTCTTTCCGCATCCATGTCGGTTCCCGATGCATCTTACGATCCCATCATCATCGGCACTATAATGCTATTCGTTCCGGGAGCTGCCATAACAAATTCAATACGCGACTTTCTATCGGGAGATATGCTTTCCGGTCTTGCCAGAATGATGGAGGCCGTGCTGACGGCGGTGGGGCTGGCCTGCGGTGCAGGTGTCATTCTCAAGGTATGGACCATGCTGGGAGGTGTTATAATATGACTTCACAGCTGATAGTACAGTTCCTCTTCGCCTTCTTCGCCACCTGCGGGCTTTCCATAATATTCAGAGTTCCCGTGCCCAAGATCCCTGTGTGCGGTCTTATAGGCGCCTGCGGCTGGCTGATATACTATATCGTCACAACATACTACGGCTTTTCCGGCGTCATCGCCTGCTTCTGCGCTTCCTGCGTTGTGGCTCTCCTCAGCGATATTTCCTCCAAGGTTTTCAAGGAGGCGGCCACCGTATTCATCATACCCGGCATCATATGCCTTGTTCCCGGTGCGGGAATGTACAGAGCCATGCTGGCGCTGCTGAGCAACGATATAAACGGCTTCACCGAGGAAGGCACCATAACGCTGCTTGCGGCAGGCTCCATAGCCGTAGGGCTTCTGGTGATGGGCTCTCTTCTGAGGATAATCAGGATGATATTCAGAAGGCTTCGCACTGCGGGAAAAACGATGTAGGCAGCGCAGTATTTTTTGTTGGCCGCGCGCGCTCCTCATGTACGTCTGCTGCGATTCCGTACAAACCATGTTTTCTATACAAAAATTAAAGGCAGCCTTATCCTCATGGACATATACGCTGCCTTTTGATATTCATAGTATTGTTTTCTTCTCCTGAATATGCTGAATATGCCGACAATGCCGACGTGCTGTCCTTACAGCTTTTCCAGCTTATCTGCTGCTCCGTCAAGCCAGTCGCCTTCGAACAGCTCTATCATGCCTTTGTCGCATGCAGCTGCCAGCTTAGGATCTATCGGAAGTCTTCCCAGCACCTCAAGACCGTACCCGGCGGCAACCTCCTCCAGCTTGCTTGGACCGAAAACAGGGATTTCACTGCCGCAGTCAGGGCATTTGAAGTACGACATGTTTTCCACGATACCCAGCACAGGAATATCCATCATCTCAGCCATCTTCACGGCCTTTCCGACTATCATCGACACCAGCTCCTGCGGTGAGGTAACTACTATGATACCGTCTACAGGAAGCGACTGGAACACGGTCAGCGGTACATCGCCTGTGCCCGGAGGCATGTCGACGAAAAGATAATCCACATCTCCCCACAGCACATCAGTCCAGAACTGCTTTACCGTTCCTGCAATGACCGGACCTCTCCATACTACAGGGTCTGTATCGTTTTCCAGAAGGTTGTTGACCGACATGGTTCCTATTCCCGTCTTCGTCTTGAGTGGGAATATACCCAGTTCGTTGGCCGAAGCCTTTTCCGTGATACCGAAGGCCTTCGGTATCGAAGGACCTGTTATGTCTGCATCCAGTATGGAGGTGTTGAAGCCTCTCCTCTGCATGTTCACCGCCATCAGCGAAGTCACCATGGATTTCCCCACGCCGCCCTTACCGCTGACTACGGCTATTACCTTCTTGATATTGTTGAATGAATTGGTCTCCTCTATGAGGCTCTGTGGCTGGCTGCTGCAGCTTCCTGCGCTTGGACAGCTTGAGCAGTTGGAGTCACAACCTCCTGCCTGCATGTTTTTTTCTTTATCTTCCATCTTCGCTACCTCTTTTCTGTGGGCATTTCATATATCGTATATCTTTTGTTTTTGACATATGTTATTTAGATTATACTCCCGAAAACTCAGGAATTCAAGAGTCTTTCCCCACGAAATGATAGAGCCATTTACATGCGGCCTGCCGAAGTATTTTTAAATAAGTTATTGATGTTGAGCCGCAGTTGGAATATAATTGGGATATCGACAATGGGAACGGGGCATGGCTCAGTTTGGTAGAGCGTTGCGTTCGGGACGCAAAGGCCGCAGGTTCAAATCCTGTTGCCCCGACCAGTTTCAATAAAAAAGCACGTTGGAAGTATTGAAATTTCAACGTGCTTTTCCTTTTTGCATTTGCTACCTGTTTAGTCAAATTTCGTCCGTTTTTGCTCTTTTCTTTGGGCGAAAGTTGTAAAAAAGTTGTAAAAAAATCAAGTTGTTTTCATTTCTATATATAATGGTATGAAAAATTTCATTTCCCTATATACCCATCCCTTCCTACATAGTAGGGATTCCATTTGGTGCGAACCTTCACGACAGGCAATTCTTTGCATTTTTCATATATCTCTGTCCCAGTTCCGTTTCCGCCAAGCCCATGATAGCCCTGGTAGATTTCCGTCAGAGTCTCCATTTCTTCAAATGTAATTTGATTAGTTTCGATATAGAATTGGCCGTATCTAAACAGGCGATCATGCCCATTCGCCCGAACAGCTATTGTCAGGGCTCTAAATCGTTGTATCACCCATGCCAGGGTGCCAGCCGCGAAACTGGCTACCCCTGCACAAAATATCTCTACCCAATTTTCCAGTATACTTTCCCACATGGCGACACCTACACATTTATATGTACAGCGTTACCCATCTGCGCTGTATTGGCGTAACTGTATGACGCACCGTATTTATACGCCAAATTCACAACGGCATTTCTTCCCGCTCTGGTGTTGGTTACGCCTGGGATATAAATATCCGCTGCCTTGCCCTTGGTATGCGCACTGCCGGATACGCCGCCGACCTGCCTATTCCGCG
>CAUDEQ010000115.1 GCA_958448635.1 uncultured Bacillota bacterium
CAGAAGTAACGTTCCGAAAAGACGAAAAAGGGACGTTAGATAAATAATTTACGGAATAACAAGGTATAGTAAATCTAATTTAAAAAAAAGGGGGGGGCAACAGCGCTATTCCTTAGCAGAAGGAATATTACGCCCGATTTACCACGGACGGGATGCGCCTTTTATGTATGCCATTGTGTGTTGGTATGCTGCTGGCAACGGCGCTTGCCTCGGAGCCCGCTGTGAGCGTTTGGGACGGAAGTACCGCAGCGACTGCATATGAAAGCGGTGATGGTACAGAAGCAAGCCCGTATGAGATCGTAACGGTAGAACAGTTTGCCTATTTTGCAGGGCAGATCAATGCTGGTGTAGGGGCAGATGCGTATTACATTCTAACCAGTGAGCTTGATATGAGGGCTGCAAGCTGGTATCCGATTGGGTGCACTTGGGATGAATATCGCGCAGATCAGTACTTTTATGGCAATTTAAACGGAAACGGACATTGTGTTACTTATAAGATTGATATTCCGATTGATATCACAGCTCAGACTGTTTACAGTAATTGCGGTATTGGTTTGTTCGGGATATCAGAGGGGGCAATTTCTAATCTGTGTGTGGACGGAACCATTACGATGCGCAAGCGTGATAATTTGTCCTATTACGGTGGTGTTTGCGGACTGTATGCCTGAACAATGGAAAAATGTTTTTCCGATGTTGATATTACAGTGACGGAAGAAGCAAGTACGAATAATTCGGAAATTGGCGGTGTTGTCAGTGAAATACAAGGCGGAAATTTGAGAAACTGCACTTTTACAGGACAGATAAATCACGCCGCGAATACGATAGGCGTACATATCGGAGGGATTGCCGGATATATTAGGTTCAGTAGCGGCAGCATAATCTCTTGCAAAAAGGCTCGTATCAGAAAGCTAGCAAAACTATATCCGGATCTGTCCGTGGGGTTGATGGATATATATGAAAATATGTATGATTTAATGCCTATATTTAAGTCCAAAAACTATTATAAGAAAGAAATGGAGGGCTCGTATAGTATAAAGAAAGTGCTTCCTGCATTATTTCCAAATGATCCAGAATTGGATTATGGCGGCCTTCCGGGAGTGAAAAAAGGTGATGAGGCTTCAAAAGCATATAAGGAAATGAGAAACGCTTCACCGGAAAATATAGAAGAAATACGTGCAGGACTTCTGGCATACTGTAAGCTTGATACATTGGCTATGGTAAAAATATGGATGAAGCTGAATGAAGCAGTAGAACAAAACAAATCCTTATTATAGTAGCTGTTTAAAAAGCACAGGAGGCGGTTAGGAGATAAGGGTGAGGGCTATACGGAATTATTATAGGGAAGTTATAACCGTGTAAATTCTATGTAAAAATGGATACAAAAACGGTGACATATGCTGCTATTTTCAATAAACTTATAAAGCAGATGTTTATTTTTTGTAAAAAGAGGTCACGATATGACGATTTCATTTTTTGCGTTTTTTGAGCAGGTCGTAACTAATCCCGTGCTGGCGATAACGGTGATTTTGACGCTGGCTGTTATCCTGGTAAATGGCTGGACCGATGCGCCCAATGCCATAGCCACCTGCGTGTCGACGAAGGCTATAGGAGTTCGAAGCGCCATAGTTATGGCGGCTGTATTCAACCTGTTGGGCGTTTTCGTGATGACGATGATAAATGCCAGCGTTGCGGCGACCATTTACAACATGGTGGACTTTGGAGGAAATGCCGAGGATGCGTTGATAGCCTTATGTGCGGCTCTCGTGGCAATAGTGATATGGGCAACGGCAGCGTGGTGGTTCGGGATACCGACCAGCGAGAGCCATGCTCTCATCGCAGGAATATCAGGTGCAGCCATAGCGCTTCACAGCGGGCTTGGCGGTATAAACGGCGATGAATGGATAAAGGTCGTGTACGGTCTGGCGTTGTCGACGGTGCTGGGCTTCGGATTCGGCTGGGTATGCTCCAAGGGGATAACCCTTATATGCAAAGGCATGGACAGAGGCAGGACCACGCATTTCTTCGGAGGCGCACAGGTGGCGGGAGGAGCCACCATGGCTTTCATGCATGGCGCCCAGGACGGCCAGAAATTCATGGGCGTTTTCATGCTGGGGATATTTCTGGCCAACGGTCAGAGCGGAACGACAACCTTCCAGATACCAATCTGGCTCATGCTGCTTTGCAGTATCGTGATGGGTCTCGGAACATCCATCGGCGGATACCGCATCATCAAATCGGTGGGAATGGACATGGTAAAACTGGAAAAATACCAGGGCTTTGCTGCTGACATGGCCGCCACAGGATGTCTGCTGTTGTCATCCTTGACAGGAGTTCCTGTATCGACGACGCACACCAAGACGACGGCGATAATGGGAGTGGGCGCAGCCCGGAGGATTTCCAGTGTAAACTGGGGGATAGTCAAGGATATGGCGATGACATGGATACTGACGTTCCCGGGCTGTGGCATCATCGGTTTTCTGATGGCAAAGCTGTTCATGTGGTTATTTTAACGGAGTATTAAACGGAGGATTACAATATGGCACGGAAAAAGAATAACGATTATTTCACAATGCTGGCTGAGTGCGTTTCGTATGCCGGCGATGCTGCAACAATGCTTCAGGAGTGTCTCGGCTCATATGATCCTGACAGACTCCCTCAGGATATTGAAAAGATGCACGCCATAGAGCATGAAGCCGATATTGCAAAGCACGAGATGCTGGAAAAGCTGCTGAAGGAATTTATCACGACAATAGACAGAGAGGACATACTGGATCTTTCAGATGTAATCGATGATGTTACGGATAATCTCGAGGAGGTGATCCTCAGGCTTCATATGTATAACATCAGGACTCTGCGCTCGGATGCCAACGAGTTCGTATCCATAATAGTTAAATGTTGCGGTGAGATGAAGACTATGATGGATGAATTCCACAACTTCCGCAAGTCTAAAAAGCTGAAGGAATCCATCATTGAGATAAACCGCCTCGAGGAGGAGGGCGACAGGCTTTTTGTAAGTGCCATGAACACGCTTTACAGGGAATCCAATGATCCTATCGAGGTGATGGCATGGACATCCTTATATGAACAGCTGGAATACTGCTGCGACGCCTGCGAGGAGACGGCCAACGTAGTGGAACGAGTGGTGCTGACCAACAGCTGATAAAAGAAAATACTCGATAAGTACATATTATGGTACCGAGCCGCAGTCGCGGGCGGCGCTTGATAGCGCTGTTCGTTGCTGCGGCTTTCCTGTTTCAGGATGAAAACATCTATGAAGACGGAGCTGACCCGGCACCGGGCTTCTGCCGTAGAAGTGAAATTTCATCCAAAGCATTGATATATTCGCCTGCAGGGTGAAAAAGCACATGCACCGTAATCCCGCAGCCTATCCCCTGAGAGCATATTAG
>CAUDEQ010000116.1 GCA_958448635.1 uncultured Bacillota bacterium
CGTGATACCTGGCAGGATATCCCGAACAAATTCAGCGCCGGTGACGTGCTGGAAGCTGACTGCGGGGCCGGGGAGATCTATTTGAATGGTAACCGGGCTCCGGAGCTGGGGGCTTTGGGCAACGACTGGGAAACGTTCTGCCTTGTGCCGGGGATAAACCAAATTGGTGTGGCCTATTCCTCTTGGGTGGCTGCCGGATATGAGCCAACGTTCAAGGTACGTTATAGGGAGGCGTTCCTATGATCATATATTTTGCGGACAGACACATGAAAGTACTGGGACAGGCTTCGACGAGTCTGCCTTCCGGTTTTATTATACGCAAAGACGAGAAAATTGAAGATACGGATACGGGCGTTGCGTCGTTCAGCTGCTATATAACGTTTGAGAACAGCGTACGGCTTGAGGCCGAAGCCATGGCAGAGGCGGGGAATTACCTACTGCGCAAAAACGAAGACGAGAATGAGTTTTATACCATTATAGATTCTGAAGTTGACGTCGAAGCACACGAGATTTATGTCTATGCGGAAGACGCTGGCCTGGACCTACTGAATGAGATTGCAGATCCATATGAGGCGACCGAAGCCCATCCTATAGCCTGGTATATTGAAAAATGGACAGAAGATAGCGGATTTGAGATTGGGATAAATGAGGTTTCGGACCTGTCCAGGAAACTAAAATGGGAGGGCGAGTCTACCGTAACCGAGCGCATGGCCAGCGTGGCGACGCAATTCGACAACGCCGAAATCAGCTACAGCTTTGACATCGACGGACTAATTATTACCAATAAATATGTGAACATCCATAAAAAACGTGGCAAGGATATCGGCGATGAGCTGCGGATAAATAAACACCTGAACAACATTATCGTAAAGAAGTCTGTAGCAAATCTGGCAACGGCCCTGCGAATTACCGGCGGCACGCCGGAGGGGCAGGAAGATCCGATAACGCTTAAAGGCTATTCCTACGATGATGGAGATTTCTACGTTGATTCAAACGGAATTTTGAAATCCCGGAAGGCTGTTGAGAGATGGTCCCGATACTGCTGGGAAAAGAAAATCCCAGGATACGAAGGGCACATCGAAAAGACATATTCCTACGACACGACAAATAAGCAGACCCTTTGCGCCCACGCCGTGACGGAATTGAAATCCATCTGTGAGATGGAAGTAAACTACGAGGCGGACATCGCCATTCTGCCCGATACGGTAAAAATCGGCGACAGGGTAAACATCGTGGATGATAACGGCGAGTTATATGTCTCGGCTCGGCTGCTGCAGCTAAAGACATCTATTGTTGAGGGCACCAGGAAGGCGACGTTTGGCGAATATCTGATAAAGGACAGTGGAATAAGTGACAAAGTTGAAGCCCTGGCGGCGCAGTTTGCAGAAATTGCGAAGACCAGGGTTTTTTATACCTGGATTGCCTATGCAGACGATTCTGTAGGCACAGGCATAAGCCTGGACCCTACCGGCAAGGCATATATGGGAATATCGGCAAACCGCACAAGCGAAACGCCGGATATATCAGACCCGTCTGTGTACAAATGGTCGAAGGTGCAGGGCGACAAGGGCGACATCGGCCTGAGCTTGGTAAGCGTTACAGAATATTACCTATTAAGTAATTTAACAGAAGGAGTGACGGTAGACACAGCAGGCTGGAGCACGGATATCCCGACCATGAGTCCGGATAATAAATATCTGTGGAACTATGAGGTGTTTACCTATAGCGACGAGAGCACCGAGACCATGGATCCGAAGATAATCGGTGCCTATGGGGAGACTGGAGCTGCGGGAGACCCGGCACCGGCCATTGTGACTATGACCGAGGAATATTACCTATCGACATCAGCGACGGAACTGGCTGGTGGCGAATGGGTGCGCACCATGCCGGAATGGACATCCGGAAAGTATCTGTGGACACGTTGGTGTATTGAGTGGTCGGAGCCGAATCCAACAACGTTGACGTATTCCGACCCCGTAGTGGCGACGGCATTTAACGAGATCCACGAAACGGCAAACGACGCCAAAACGGCAGCCGAAGAAGCAAAGACAGAAGCTGAGAGCGCGACAGGGCAGGTAAGCCAGATAAATACCGAACTTGCGCAGGCACAGCAGGAGCTGGATGCACTTACGGAGAACCTTGAAACGCTGGAATCGACAATGTCTACCAGTTACGCCACCAAAGGCGAGTTGACCCAGGTAAACACATCCCTCGGCACACAGATACAGCAGAATGCGGCGCAGATATCCGCTACGGCCAGCGCGGTGCAGCAGATAGATATAGACGCTACTCAGGCCCTGCAGGACGCAGCAGACGCGGCCACAGCGGCAGCGCAAGCCCAGCAGAATGCGACAGATGCCCAGAATAAATACACGCAATTAAAGCAGCAGGCAGATGTGACGGATGAGCAACTGGAAGCAGCTAAGACAGCGGTAGAACAGGCACAGGCTGAAGCTTCGGCGGCGGCAGATGCAGCAGCGGCGGCGTTGAGTGCGGCGAATAGCCTCGATGATAGGGTGACTACGGCCGAATCTAATATCGCACAGTTAGCAAATCGTATAACGCTAACCGTCAAAGAGGTTGAGACAACGAAGAAAAACGCTGTTAATTCTGTAGTTATCAAGTATGCTCTTTCGGATTCTGCAACCACAGCGCCGACAACTGGTTGGAGCACCACAGCACCAGAATGGCAGGACGGCAAACATATGTGGCAGCAGACGACTACAAAAAAAGGCGACAATACAGAAACTGTTACAACTACATGTATTAGTGGAGCAAAAGGAGCTACAGGGGCAAAAGGTGACAAAGGCGACGATGCTATAACCATAGACATAACATCATCTAACGGAACCATATTTAAGAACGCTGCTATCGCAACCGTACTGACGGCACATGTATATAAAGGTGGAGCAGAGGTAACAGGTAGTGCGCTTACGGCACTTGGCACCATTAAATGGTACAAAGACGGTGGAACTACACCTGTTGCTACCGGAGCAACATTAACGATAACTGCTGGCGATGTAACAAATAAAGCAACATATATAGCACAACTGGAGGGTTAAAAAATGGCAGTTAAGGCACAGGCATCTATAACCTTGTCGTCCGTAATAGATGTACAAGCGATATATAGATATTACCTATTACAGGACAGTGGAGAAGTTGCACCTACGAAGCCGACTGTATATCCTGCGCCATCGCCTTGGAGCACCACAGAGCCAGCATATAACAATGCAACGAGTAACCTATATACAGTAGATTGCACCGTGTATTCTGACGGCACATGGAGTTATTCGGATGTATCGTTATCTAGCAGTTACGAAGCGGTAAAAGATGCGATAGATCAAGTTACCGAAGTTAGAGAGTCTGTATCCAACCTTGTG
>CAUDEQ010000117.1 GCA_958448635.1 uncultured Bacillota bacterium
ATCCTGCAGTGGTCATCCACGGGAGACAAGGAAACCCTCAAAAACGGTCAATTCATCAAGGAAAAGGACATATATCTGGAGGGCAGCAACCATGCCTTCATAAGCAGTGCATATGCAGCGCCGTATTCAAAGGACCTCAACGACGGCGAGCAGATCTTTTTCATCAGCGGCCATGAAAAGAAGGATGATGAAGACCTGGTATTCTACGACATAGGTTATGTCGGAAAGGGTGGAAAATCAGGGATTGAGACTGAGATAATACACGACAACTACGTGGACAACCGCAATGAGGATGACAGCGGCACATACATGAGCATATGCCCTGTGGATAACGACATCACAGATTCCGTATATTACGAGTATGTGGGCAAGGAGCTGCTGTGGACAAAGCCTGAGCTGATGGCAGTGGTACAGCCGACGCCATATTGGAGCGAGAGCGATTCCGAGTCCGATGTATGGGTTTCCTTCAGCAAAACTAAGGGCAGCGGCAGCGAAAAGAGTTCAAATGCAGGTATAGGCGGACACATCAACGTGAGCATGTCGACAGGTGCGGGATTGTTTGACAATAAGGTTACAATGGGATTTGATGCATCTATTTCAGCGGCCATGTCGTATCTTTACAGCAAATCCGAGGAGACCAGCAAGACGGATACGGTGACGCTGATAATCAAGCAGGGTCGTGACTACGGAGAGTACTATACGGCAGTGATGGGTGTCCCGATGGTACGATACAACTACAATATGTGGAGACCTGAGTATAAGGCTACGGAGGAATACATAGAGGAGTATAACAAGGTGGCAAAGGAGAAGCTGGGCGATGATGCAGAGCCTTTCGGATATAAAGCCGGGGAAACGGTGCCGGGTCAATTTGAGGACTTCTCCATAGACGAATACGGACAGAGCACATACGGCTCCCTGTCGCTTTCCGAATACAATGAGATAGCGGCAAACTCAGACGGTGCCATGGAAGTGGTCTCGGAGGACATCTATCCGCAGGTGACACCGGGAGATCCTACCACATATCCTAAGAGCAAGAAGAATCTGATAGCGGAAATCGGTAAAAACGAAGATTTGCATATCAGTGAATCGTCGGTATCCGTTACCAACGATGATAAGTCTCAGAGCAGGCTGGCATATGGAGTGACCTTAGGCAAAAACGTTTCCCACGGATTCAATATAAGCGCTTCCGCATCGGTAGGAGCGAGCGAAAGCATATCCTATGATCTGGTACAGGCCATGGAGGTTTCCATGTCAGCCGGAGTAGACTTCAGCGGCGGATCCGGAAAAAGATGGTACAACATGGAATCGGAATCCATAGAATTCGGACCGACCTTCTGTGAATTCAGCGGATTCCCTGATACGTACAACTTCACCACGAGCCTTGCCGTTTACAAGATGGCATCAGACGGAGACAAGAAGAATCAGTACAGCGGGCCATACGTGTTGTCGTACATAGTTCCTGCGATGAAGAACAAGCCGCCTAAGCTGGCGGAAAACTTCGTGGCAGATTCGGCAACGACAGATTCAGTCACGCTCACATGGGAAAATCCTGACTACAGGACTCCTAAGAGCTATCGCGTATACATCAAGGACAGCAGCTATGGAAAGAACGCAGAGGCTCAGGAAATCGGCTATGTCAAGGTGAAGGGCAAGGATGAACCGCTGACCTTTACAGCCACAAATCTGGCGCCGGGAACATCATATGAGTTTGCCATCGTTTCGTATGGAGATGCCGAAGGCAAGAAGAACCCGAGCTGCATGAGCCCGTGGATGAAGCAGAGCACCAGACAGGAAGAGGAGGGATATCCGAGGATAACGAAGGAGCCTGAGGATCTTGAGGTGACCGATGCGGCAGATGCAAATCAGCGCACGCTGTCGGTGGAGGCTGAGGTGACACAGGAAGAAGGCGATGAGCTGAGATTCCAGTGGCAGAAATTCGACACTCTCTCCTTCAAATGGGAAGACATAGACGGAGCATATGAATCGGAATATACGGTGCCTGAGGCTGACCTGAAAGAAGGCAGCGCCGGATTCTATCGCGTCATAGTAACCCACATGTATGGAAGCAGACCTATGAGCACCACGTCGATGCCTGCTTCGGTGAGATATCTGCCGAAGAACACGGCGACAAATGACGGCGGTGAGGAAGTCATCCTCGTCCCTGAGATGAAGGTGACGGCAGGTGACGAAAAGGACGGCAAAAGGACGTTCGACATCACCGTAACAGATGAAAAAGGCGTTGCGGCAGGAAGCATAACCCTCATATGGGGAGAAGAGACAAAGACGGTAGATCTGGATAAGAAGGGGCGTGCATCCATAACAGTCGAAGGCCTTAAGGGTCAATATCAGATATATTATTCAGGCGGCAAGGCAGGCAGCGGCATCACATATCTGCCGGCCATGACAGACAGCAGAGGTATTTGACGATGGAACGTCCGGCTGATATAATTAAAAAGCCCACAGATACGGTGTAGTTGCATTTGGAAACGGAGGTGAGTTCCATCGCAAGGAATCTAAAAGGCAAACAGCATCAGAAAATGGAAATCACAAGAGGACAGATCCTGAGGGCAGCAGTGGAGCTTTTTCTGAAACAGGGGTATCACGATACAAAGGTAAGTCAGATAGCGGAAAAGATAGACAAGTCGACTGCAGTTGTATTTCGGGCATATCCCGATAAAGAGGCGATACTGTATGCGCTGGTGAATCACATGTTCGGCTCCCGGTTCAGCAATGTCAGAAAGAAACTGGGTGATGATGCGGATCAGCTGATGGTATACGGAGTTGAGACTGCTCTGCAGCTTCACATCTGCGAGCTGTCAGAGGCGCTTAGAGACGTATATGTAACTGCATACACTCTGCCAAGCACGTCTGAGTACATCTACCAGCAGACGGCGAAAACTCTTCAGCGCACCTTTGCGGAATATCTGCCGGATGCCTCGGAGAGCGACTTTTACGAGATGGAAATCGCATCAGGCAGTGTGATGCGCGGATATATGACTAAAAAATGCGACATGTACTTTTCCATGTCACGAAAAATAAGCCTGTTCCTCGGATGCTGCCTCAGCATCTACAAGGTGCCGGAGGAGAAGCAGAACGAAGTCATCGAAAATGTTCTCTCAGTGGATATAGAGACCATGGCAAGAGAAGTCATCGATCAGGTGGTCAGACGCGCCGAGGAAGGCTTTTCCAGCGATATAATCAACGCTCTGCCGGAGACAGAGGCGGTGTGATGGAGGAAAGAGTGACATCCGTTAACACAAGCTTAACATAACCTTAACACTCGTACACTTTACTTAATATAAAATTAACAATATAATTGGCTATAGGCACTTCCTGTAGCCAATTTGTT
>CAUDEQ010000118.1 GCA_958448635.1 uncultured Bacillota bacterium
TCAAGCAGCAATGCATGTGGTATCCTGCCGTCCATTATATGTATCCTCGAAACTCCGTTTTCGATGGCTTCGATGCAGTTGTTTATCTTCGGGATCATGCCTCCCGAAATAATTCCATTGTCGATCAGATCTCTCGCTTCGTTGGTGTATATCTGCGAAATAAGGGAGTCAGGGTCCTCAGGATCCAACATTACGCCTTCCACATCAGAAAGATATACCAGCTTTTCAGCCTTCAATGCTCTGGCTATACCGCTGGCAGCCTCGTCTGCATTGATGTTGTACGACACACCGTCTCTATCCATCCCCACCGGGAACACGATGGGCAGGAAGTCCTTTTCCAGCAGATCCTTGAGTATCTTGGGATCCACATAATCCACCTCACCCACAAAGCCGATGTCCTCATCTCCTGTCTGCTTCTTTTTCACCTTCAGCAGACCGCCGTCCCTTCCGCTGATTCCCACAGCCTTGACGCCCAGAGTCTGGACCTTTGAAACAAGACTCTTGTTGACGCTGGCCAAAACCATCTCTGCCAGCTCCATGGTATCCTCATCTGTAACACGCAGACCGTTCACGAATCTGGTCTGCATGCCCACCTTATCGACCCATCTGTTGATTTCCTTGCCGCCGCCATGTACTATGATGGGCTTGAAGCCTATGAGCTTCAGCAGCACCACGTCCTCGATAACGGTTTTTTTCAGCTCCTCATCTATCATAGCACTGCCACCGTATTTTACAACCATTATCTTTCTGTTGAATCGCTGTATATATGGAAGTGCTTCAACTAAAATTTCTGCTTTTTCCAAGTATTTTTCCATTATTTCCGTCATTTTGTCAGCTCCTGTAGTCACCATTTATTCGCACATATTCATAAGTAAGATCGCAGCCCCAGGCCGTCGCCTGACAGCTGCCCTGATTCATATCCACATTTATCCTAATTTCTTCCTCAGAGAGAATATCCAAGGCCTCTTCCTCGCTGAAATCCTCATGTCCCGATCCGCTGCACACCGTTATGCTGCCCTTTGCAGAGCATATTTCCACATCTATGTTATCGACTTGGAAATCTCCCGGCGTATATCCGATGGCGCACAGCACTCTTCCCCAGTTAGCGTCCTCTCCGAACATTGCCGCCTTGAAGAGATCAGATGAAATTACCGTTTTGCTGATGTTCCTGGCCTGCTTTTCATCGGCTGCGCCCTTTACATTGCACTCTATGAGCTTCGTAGCCCCTTCTCCGTCTCTGGCGAGCCTTTTGGCAAGATAAGTGGTTATCACTGAAAGGGCCTCTTTAAACTTATCGAAGGCTTCACCTTCCGCATCTATGGACGAATTTCCTGCCAAGCCGTTGGCCAGGACCACCACCATATCGTTGGTGGATGTGTCTCCATCTACGCATATCTGATTGAAGCTGGTTTTAACATCCTCCTTCAGTGCCTTGTCCAACAGCTCAGGCGATATGAAAACGTCAGTGGTTATAAATGACAGCATGGTCGCCATGTTAGGGTTTATCATACCGCTGCCCTTGGCGATGCCGCCCATCCTGCACGTTATGCCGCCCAATTCAAATTCAACGGCTATTTCCTTCGGTATAGTATCCGTCGTCATTATAGCTTCTGCCGCCTCTGATGAGCCGTCCTCCCGCAGCCCTTCTACCAGTACAGGTATGCCCTTTTCAAAGGGTTCTATATAAAGCTCCTGACCTATCACACCGGTGGAAGCCACCACCACATCTGAAGCAGCTATTCCCAGCGCATCTGCAGTTAGCATGCATGTCTTCTCTGCAATATCAGCACCGTTGGGCGCACATGTATTGGCGTTGCCGCTGTTGCATATGACTGCCCTTGCCCTTCCGTCGGAGATGTTCCTCCTGGTGACAGAAAGAGGCGCACCCTTCACCTTGTTGGTGGTATATACTGCTGCAGCGCTGCATTCCTCTGAGCTGACTATGAGAGCCAGATCCTTTTTACCGCTTCTACCCTTAATTCCGCATGCTGTTCCTGCTGCCTTGAAGCCCTTTGCGGCACAAACTCCTCCGTCGATGATTTTCACATTCTTAATATCAGTCATCTATATCAATCCTTTCGTCTCTTCAATTCCAAGCATTATGTTCATATTCTGCACAGCCGCTCCGCTGGCCCCCTTGCCGAGGTTGTCGTATGTTGCCACCAGAATTATATTATCCTCGCTGCCATGGACTGCGATTTCCAGCTTATTGGTGCCTGAAAGCCTGCCGGCTGCGATAAACCCGCTGTCATCCGTTGACTCGCTCACTTCTATCAGCGGCTGACCCCTATAGTATTCCGCCATCGCTTTGCTGACATCTTCCTTCCTCAACCCATTTACGCTTAAAGGTATTGTCACCTCCATGCCGCTGTAGTAATCTCCCACCACAGGCATGAACGCCGGCGAAAAAGCCAGCCCCGTTACGGCCATGATTTCAGGCAGGTGCTTATGACTCTGAGATATTCCGTACTGTTTTGGGCTGCAGAGTATGTCCTGATGTCCTGCATTGCCCCTGATCCGCTCTTCAGATTCATACTGGGCAATCATCTTTTTCCCTCCGCCGCTGTAGCCTGTCAGGGAAAAGGCGCTGAACGAATAATCATGCGGAACAAGTCCGATCTCAAGGAGTGGCTTTATCAGGAGGATCACTCCTGTGGCATGACAGCCCGGTACCGCCACTCTGTTGCTGTTTTTTATGAGCTGCCTCTGGTGCGGACAAAGCTCCGGCATTCCGTATACCCATTCCTGCGATGTCCTGTGCGCCGTAGATGTGTCCAGTATCCTCGCATCGGCAGGTGCTGCAGCTGCTATCTCCCTGGCTGCCGCATCAGGAAGACATAAAAAGGATATGTCCGCCTTTTTTATCATCGCCAGTCTTTCGTCAAAATCCTTACGCCTGTCCTTATCTATTGTTATCAGATCAATATCCTCTCTCATCTGAAAATATTGATGTATCTTCAATCCTGTCGTTCCCTCTGCCCCGTCAATAAAAACTCTGTATTTCATCTGTCAAAACCTCCGGTATATGCTTTGTATGTTTATTAATGTACTAGCATATTTATACACTACAGGTTTTATATTACAATATGCTGACTATTTTTTCAACAATTTTTTACCCGATATACATTATTTTTTAAAATCACAAAATGCT
>CAUDEQ010000119.1 GCA_958448635.1 uncultured Bacillota bacterium
AGCATTGACGCCATGGTATCGAATATGGCTATATTGCGGGCAGACTTGACTATATCCTCATTTTTGCCGAGATATGAGCCGTAGATCACAGTGCCGTTTCCTGCAACGGACAGAGAGAAGAAAGCCTGTCCGAAGGCGAAGATCCAAAGCTCAGGCTGCTTCAGCCCTTCAGGGTTAAGCGTGAAGATATACTTATATCCCTCCTCGGAGCCCGGCAATGTGAAGATATATATTCCGAGGATGAGAAACAGTCCAAAGAGCAGCGGCATCATAACCTTGTTGACCTTTTCTATGCCGCCGGCGATTCCGAATATCATTATTGCTGCAGTCGCCAGTATGGCTGTTATCAGCCACATGTTGTTTCCCCATGCAGATGCCGTCGATTCGAACATTCCGCCTATGGCGTCCATGTCTCTGCCCAGCTCCGACAGCTCCCCGCCGAAAGCCATAAACATATACTTGAATATCCAGCCCACGACCACCGTATAGCCGATGGCAAGACAGAGGGCTCCCACCACAGGTATGGCGCCTATCCACTGGCCGAACCTTTTACCGTATCTGACTTCCGTGCATTTTCCAAAGGCGCCGATGGGGCCTGCCTGAGCAGAACGCCCCAGCGCGATTTCCTCGATGATTCCCGTGGAGCCTATTAGAGCCACAAACAGAATATACGGAATGAGAAAGGTCAGTCCTCCCCATTCCGACACCATGTAGGGGAATCGCCATATGTTTCCCATGCCGACAGCCGAGCCTACGCACGCCAGCGTAAAGCCCCATCTGCTTTTAAAACCATCACGATCACGTTGTAAATCTTTCATTTTGTTTCAGTGTCCAATTACCTAAGCTGCTAATTAGATTTTCCTTTCTCCCGGACATCGCCGGGGGTTTAATTGTATAATTAAAAATCTCATGAGAACCATCTCATCGTTATGCAAAGCTCGCTCTTTCACATCATTTCATACTCTTTGTCCAAAGCTCGCTCTTTCATTTCCTCTATTCTCTGCAAAGCTCGCTCTTTCACTTTGTTTCACTATCTGCTGTCTTGTGCATATCGTCTCCCAGGGATTTCCCATCGAAATCCTTTCTCGCCGGAGCCAGAGCCAGACCTGCCACTCCCACCATTATCAGCGCTCCGCACAGATAGTGATACCAGTGCAGCGGCTCACCCAGTATGAGCGCCCCTGCGATGATCGATACAAGGGTGGACATGCTGTTTACCGCAGTCATCTGAACTATCTGTATATGAGACAGCATGTAGGCGACAAACTGCGCCGACAGCAGTATGCAGCATATACCCAGGAACGAAACCCATATTATGAATTCTCCATGCTTCAGAGGCTCCAGTATGTCGCTGACATCGCCCTTGACTGCAGCTGCCACCAGTGCGGCAATGGTGAAGACCGGAAAGCCTCCGCATGCGATGGTTCTTGTGATTTCAATGGGCTTAAACACTCCTCTTATATATCTTGTCGATACATTGTTGACAGCCATGCATATGCTGCTTATGGTCATGAGGATTATGCCCGTCAGATTGAGGCTGATATTCGTAGCATTGAGTATTATCAGCACCACCAGCGCAGCCACAGTCACAGCCATGAATATATTCTGTATCACCGTAGATCTTTCCCCAAGTGCGAATCTGCCGATTATCTTGGCAAATATAGGCACCATGGCATAGACTATAGCGCCTTCGATGGAGGTGGCGAAAAACATGGCTATTATCTGGAATATCATGAAGAGTATATAAAATGTCGCAGTAAAATACAGTCTGTTGTAGGGTCTCGATTTATCCTTCTCAGGGCTTTTGCCTATGAGCCTCAGCACCAGGAACCATATGCCCACGCCTATCATGGCCGCCAGATATCTGTACATCAGAATCTCCAGCGAGCTAGCGTACGGAACACATTTTTTTATGCCAAAGAAGGAAAACCCCGCCGAAAAGACAAATACTGCCTCCACTATGAACAGCTTCAGCTTTAAATTGCTTTCCTTTACCTCACTGCTTTGCATTTCATTTACTTGAGACATCACCTTTCCGCCTTTCTGACTATGCGGACCTTACGCTTTTCCGCACTTTCATTTCAAGAAGTCATATGATGGATTTTATCCATTCCGCCATTGCTTCTCCCAACTTTCTGTGGTTTTCGGCGTCCAGATGAACGCCGTCCTTTTTGCCGCACACCGCATGCATGTTTGCATCGAAGAAGAGAAAGCCGTCCTTTTCAGCCTGTCTTCTAAAAGCTTCAGGAGCTGCCTCCGTCATAGCTACCAGCTCATCGTCGAATCCCTCTGCAAAATCACCCTTGAGCACATCCTCCGTCGCTTTCAGCGGCGCCATCAGCACGTATTTGCACGAGCGAGCCGGATATGCTTCTTCACTGGCTTCTCTGGCAAGGCGCAGCACCTTTGCTGCATTTTCCGCCACACGTTCAGGCGTCGGCTCCAGCTCCGGAGAAAAGTCATTGGAGCCCAGCTTGACGCATATCATATCCAGCGGCAGCTGTGAGAGAACACACGGCAGAATGTATGCAAGACCGTTTCGAAAAGGAGCTTCAGGGCTGTAATGACATGTATTCCTGCCGTTGAGGCCCTCCTCAACGATGATGTACCGGTCTCCCAGAAGCTGCTGACATACTCCCGTCCATCTCGTGTTTTCATCGAATCTCCCGCCGTCCTCGGCGTTATATCCATAGGTATTTGAATCACCATATATCATTATTCTCTTTTTCATGTAGTCCCTCCTGCATCTGTAATAAAGTATAACAGACTTTCAGGCTTTACGCATTGACTTTCGATTTCTTCTTTGACAACTTTT
>CAUDEQ010000120.1 GCA_958448635.1 uncultured Bacillota bacterium
TCAAAGTTCAATGCAATTTTTTTTGAAAATCACTTGACTTCACATAGTTAGTCTTTTACATATAAGAGCAGATAATAATATAAAATAAATCGTGCTAAGGGGGTTTCTTGATTATATCTCAATATAGAAGGATATGCAAACTATAAATCGAAGGAGAGAGTTTAATGGATATAGTAAAGCTCTGCAAAAGCCTTCCTTTCTTACATGACAGAACACCGCATATGCGAGGAGCTACTTCTCCGTAACGTAGCAAGCTTTCTGTATTATCGATAATTTGATTACCGACCTATATAGGAGAATTCAATTTCACCTTTTAAAAATAGATGGTTTGTTGATGAAAATTATATATTGCTGTAAAATTATTTAAAAGAAGGAGAGGTAAGACAAAAGCTGTTTACATAAAAATAGGATTCGACGACGCTATTTAAGATATGGGTTGAAAAGGGAGCTTTACAATAATGGCATACAATGAATTAATAAAAGATTTTGAACGTATACGTGAGTATATGAGACAATTTTATATTTACGGATTCAAGAGGCGAGACGAGTATGACAGCAAAAGTGCACGCAGCTATGACAACGAACGCAGGCGTATCGAAAGCTGGCTGTGCGAATACATGTCATTCAGACATGATGCAGCCGGAAAGGTTTCGTTTATTTCCGTTGACTGTCAGGAGATTTTACATAACCCGTTGTATAATGCATTTAAAGCCAAAAGCTTTACTGCCAACGATATAGCTTTGCACTTCTTTATTATGGATATATTGGAAGAGCATGAGGAATGTTCTGTTTCAGAAATAGCAGATCTTATTTCTCTTGAGTATATGGCGGCTTTTGACGACCCAAGAGAATTGGACGAGTCAACTATTCGTAAGAAACTAAAAGAGTATGAGAAAACAGGACTGGTAAACAGCAGGAAACAGGGAAAGAAGCTTGTATTCAGCAAGGCCGAAAATAAAGTGAATATTGACGAGTGGAAGGATGCGGTGGCGTTTTTTTCGGAGCTTGAGCCATTAGGCGTCATTGGTTCCTTTCTGCTTGATAAAATGGACGATGTTCCCGACTATTTCCGATTTAAGCACCACTATATACTGCATGTACTGGAAAGTGAAATAATGTATGCTTTGTTAGTATGCATCAGCGATGATAAAACAGCAAATATAGAAATGTTCAGCAGGAGAAAAGGAAAAATTGTTAAATATGAGATTCTGCCTCTTAAAATCATGATAAGTACGCAGAGCGGACGAAGTTATGTGTTTGCCATGAGTATGCAGGATAATAATTTTAATATGTACAGGCTGGACAATATTAAAAAGGTACGCAGCGGAAGAACGATAGCAGGAAAGCAGGAAATAGAAAAAGATGCGGAGCGGTTCCTGAAGCATGAGTGGTATGTGTCAAACGGTAATGAAAAAAACCTGGAGCATCTTGAAATGGTACTGAGAATCAGGCCGTGGGAAGAACATATTCTAAGGCGTTTGAAGAGGGAAGGCGGCAATGGTACTGTTGAGAAAACAGCGGAGAATACGTATAAGTTTTCGATAGACGTATATGATACATCCGAGATGAGACCATGGTTAAGGACTTTTATAGGCAGAATCGTGTCTTTATCCTGCAGCAACAAGGATACCGAAAAAATATTTTTTGAGGACCTGGAGGCGATGTATGAATTGTATGGAGGTGATGATGTTGCTGTTCAGTGAGATCTATGGTACATATTTCAAAGTTGTCGCCGGAATATTGGATAAAGCGATAAATGGTGAACTAAACGAAAAGCAGATTTATCGAACTGTTGAAGAACTGGCATTTGATGAAAGTGTCATGAATATCCCGCAGTCGATAATGTCAAAGGAGTGGCCTTTAATTACTGATGATTATTCTACTCCTGTCAAAAACTGCCCTGATATGCCTCTTACAAATATCCAAAAGAGATGGCTTAAATCCATATTGAACGATCCGAAAATCAAGCTGTTCGATGTATCGGACAAGGGATTGGAAGATGTTAAACCTCTGTTTGACAGGAATATCATTGTCTTTTTCGATCAGTATACCAATGGTGATGACTTTGAAAACCCTGAATATGTCAGGAATTTTCGCATTATCCTTCAGGCTTTCAAGGAAAGGCGGTACATCAGGATAAAGTTCATGAGCGTAAGAACCGGAAAAATCCATGAATGGGAGTGTGCGCCCCACAGACTGGAATACTCCTTGAAGGACGATAAATTCCGGTTTATAACCAGTGGACCAAGATATATCGATACCATCAATGTGGGAAATATTATTGAATGTAGTCTGTCGGAGACTTATGCTGATGAACAGGAGATCTGCTTCAGGCTGCCGAAGGAGACCCTTGTGTTGGAGCTGTTAGACGAAAGAAATGCATTGGAACGTGTGATGCTCCATTTCTCGCATTTGCAGAAAGAAACCGTAAAACTGGATGATGGCAGATACAGAATAACACTTATATACGATGCACAGGATGAAATAGAAATGCTGATCAGGATTTTAAGCTTTGGCCCGATGATAAAAGTGGTGGAGCCACAGAGCTTCATAAACCGGATCAAGGAAAGATTGACTATGCAAAGGCAGCTGTAGAAGCTGTCTTTTTTTCTGTGGATAATGATTTCGCAACTTTTTTTCCATGATAAGTATTCGGCGGATTGGTAATATATAGACACGTCAAAGGTGCAGACTGCAAACGTAAAGGGAAAAAATGATTCGTTTCAATGGGAAACACCCGTTTCCCTTAGTTAAAGATATTGTTGGGTATCTCAAGATGTGTCATTCGATT
>CAUDEQ010000121.1 GCA_958448635.1 uncultured Bacillota bacterium
ACCGTACGTACGGTGGTGTGAGAGGACGGCGGTTAGTCACCGCCTCCTACTCGATCATGCCTATTTGAAAGACAGCGTTCTATTAAGATGGTTATCGCTTTTGTTTCAGAGCACCTTATGCTTTCAGGAAGTCACCCAGCTCTTTGTTGAACTTTTCAGGATCCTCCAGGAACAGTCCGTGACCGCAGCCCGGGAAGATGACCAGCTTGCTCTCGCCACCGAGATTTTCCTTCATGTACTCGCCGTGAACAGGCCCGTAGATGAGACCGTCTCCGCTGTATGCCAGAAGTACAGGAACCTTGATGGTAGGAAGAACTGCTCTGAAGTCTTCTATGGCCATTGCTATCCACATGTTCATCATGCAGTGAGGAGTATTGTCGAGAGCTTCCTTCATTACCCATTTAAACTCATCTCTCTCAGGGTCGTAGCCTTTTGCAAAAACATTAGGTATGAACAGCTTTGCAGCAAACTCCCAGCTTACAGCTATGGCAGCCATGAACTGAAGGTTCTGAACCACCTCAAAGCTGCAGCTCTGACCCAGCTTCCATTCGTCATCGTTGAGAAGCTTAGGTGTCATATCTATGAAGCACATCTTTTTGATGTACTGGCACTTGAATTCTCTGGCGTATGCCAGCAGTGTGCTTGTACCCATGGACCAGCCGACAACATTTACGTTGTCAAGCTTCAGGTATTCGATAAGCTCGTGAAGGTCTGCGGCGAATCTGTTGAGATTCATTCCTCTTTCTGTAACCTCGGAGCGATCCGATTGACCGTGTCCGCGGAGATCGTACAATATAACACGATAATTCTTTGCGAACTCGTCCACCTGATACTTAAAGAACTTGTGGTTGCAGGACCAGCCGTGGATGAAAATCAGAGGTTCACCTTGTCCGTGCTCTTCGTAATAGATTTTACAGTTGTCTGTCGTTGTAAAATAAGCCATTAATGTCACTCCCTTTCCCA
Source organism: uncultured Bacillota bacterium (assembly GCA_958448635.1). Taxonomy (GTDB): domain Bacteria; phylum Bacillota; class Clostridia; order Peptostreptococcales; family Anaerovoracaceae; genus Lentihominibacter. Next base: position 964 of record CAUDEQ010000121.1, read on the forward strand.
AATTAGTATGATTACTTTACACAATTAAAATAGTTTTATATTATGTCTGTTTTATGTTGAAAATGTGACGATACAGTGTGTTTTGCAGCTGAAAGCTGATGAATCACATCAGGAGGGTTCGTTAAATGTAATCTTTAAAAAATACTGCTCCTATGATATGATAATATAGTTTATATTAATATGAAAAAAACGAAGAAGAGGCGTGATAGATTATGGAAATATGCAGAGACAGTAATATTTGCGGAGGATGCGTCTACCAGGGCGTTCCTTACTGTGAGCAGCTGAAGAACAAGGAGGGCGAGGTAAGGGGGCTCCTCGACAGAAAGGATATCAGATACGGAAGCTTTCTTGACATTGAGCCTGCTCCGCAGAGATACCGCTACAGGAACAAGATGGAATACACCTTCGGGGATATGGAAAAGAACGGACCTACAACGCTGGGAATGCACAAGAAGAAGCATTTCATGTCCATCATCACGGTGGATCAGTGTCAGCTGGTGCATGAGGATTTCAATATGATCCTCAGAGGCGTGCTGGGCTTTGTGACGGAAAGAGGGTATTCACATTATCACAAGAAGACCCACAAGGGGCTCATGAGGCATCTCATAATCAGAAGAGGTGTGAGGACGGGAGAGCTTTTGGTGAATGTAGTCACCAGCTCCGAAGAAGGCTTTGATGAGGAGGCCTTTGTTGATATGCTGTGCAGCCTGCCTTTGGAAAACAGGCTTGTGGGCGTTCTCAGGACGATAAACGACAGGCTGGCGGATGCCGTGTACTGTGATGAAATGAAGATCCTCCATGGAAGAGATTATTATATGGAAGAAATCCTGGGTCTGAAATTCAAGGTCAGCGCCTTTTCTTTCTTTCAGACCAACGTGGAGGCTGTGGAAAACCTCTACTCATATGCGCTGGATCTGATAGATGATTTCAGCGACAAAACTGTATTCGACCTTTACTGCGGCACGGGCACCATAACGCAGACGCTGGCAAAGAAAGCTGCAAATACCATCGGAATAGAGCTGGTTGAGGAGGCTGTGGAGGCAGCACGAGCCAATGCGAACCTCAACGGCCTTGATAACTGCCGGTTCATCGCCGGAGACGTTTTTGAAGTCCTGAAAACGGTGGAGGAAAAGCCGGATGTCATAGTGGTGGATCCGCCGAGAGTGGGAATAAAGCCTGAGGCACTGGACAAGATAATCGGATACGGGGTCGACCAGATCGTGTACATTTCATGCAATCCGAAGAGCCTGGTGGAAAACCTGTACTATATGCAGTATTACGGATACGAGGTCGTGTCCGTCAAGCCATTTGATAATTTCCCGGGAACAAAGCATACGGAGTGCGTGTCGTTGCTACAAAAAGTAAAATAGCGAAAAGTCTGTATTTCCAAGGGTTTCGGCGATTATGTGGAAAAATAAAAAGAGCTGAAAAACAGCAAAAAATCGCTCATTTTACGAAAAATTAGATTTTGTGATTTTTCAACCGGTATCCGTGGATACAATTGGAGATTACATAGCCATTCTTTAACGAAAGTGGCTTTTTATTTCAACGAACAATACTATTAGATGGTCAACATGATATTGTCAAGATTAGTTGACACATTTTTCTCAAGGATATCACTGACTATGC
>CAUDEQ010000122.1 GCA_958448635.1 uncultured Bacillota bacterium
CGGATTCGGGACTTTCACCCGTTAGAAACGTGCGCCGCCAGGCGCACAACAAAAACCCTGCTCATAAATACTGAAGCAGGGTTTTCTAGTATGATTTTTTATTTGCAAATTTCTACATGCTTGCATATACGAAGTTTGCAGCCGCCGATGCCAGCGTCTTGCCTGTAGCCTCATCCCTTGCGATGACTCTTACCCTCGTAATCTTTCTTCCGGGATGAACGACGTTCACCTCAAATATGAATGAATCCCCCGTGAAGGGCCTTATAAAGCTAACATTCAGGTCTGCCGTGGATACGGAATTGTTTTCGGAAAGCGACAGCACGCTCATTCCCATGGAGGTATCGAACATCGCCGACACTGCTCCGCCGTGTATCTCACCTCTATGATTTTTTTCCCATTCCTGCGCCTCATACCTTATCTTTACGATCTGTGACTCCACATCGCAGTCATACGGCTGCGGAGCCAACATCGCGTTCATTCTCTGCGCTTCGGTGTCTTCTATTTCTTTTGCCACCATATCCAGCTTCTTCATTACTTCAGCTTTAGACTTCATTTATTTCACCTCCGATGTACCGGAATATTATAGCACAACTTGTTCCAATGACAAAAAAACTGAATATTCTATTTTTTTATTTACCTGCCGATGGTATTCTGGTAAAATAAAACAACAAATTCTTTATTTCCCAATTACCTTAGGAGGTTATTATGAGAAAAAGAAACAAATGGCTTATTGCATTGATGTCGCTGATCATGGCTCTTTCCATGGCTGCCTGCGGCAGCGAAGAGGAAGCCGCTCCTGCCGGACCTTCGGCTGACTGCTTTGCAGATCAGTATGTTGCCCTGATAGAGTCGGGCGAAGCCCGTGATTTTGCAGACTACGATGATATGGCAGCCAAGCTTTCCAAGATCGCCGATGATACAGGCGCACTTTACGTCTACACTCTTTCACCGGGAGCAGACGGTGTTCCTTCCCTTGACGGCGAGACCGGCAAAGACGGCAGCTATCTGATAACTGTCGACGGCTGCGATGATCCTGACGAGTGGGCTACGGATTACGGCTGGGAGGCTCAGTTCACCGAAGCATGGGAGGGAGAGCCTGCAGCTGCACGCTCTGCATGGAACGATACCGAAAGCATACAGTGCTGGTCGGGATTCGCTCCTGTATATGACAGCGAAAGCAATGTTGTATGCATTCTAGGAATAGATTATCCTTGCACCGATCTGATAGCCGAATATCCTGAATGGAACAGAGACGGCGAAGGCTGGAACGGATATGAAGACGAAATCACCGGAGAGATCCCTGCAGATGTTCAGGCAATGATGGACAATGTTACGGCTATGGCCGATAAATATGCGCAGATGCTCAGCCACAGAGACGTGGCTCTCACCACCGACTGGGGCAATCAGTATGTGGATCTGATAAACTCAGGAGATGCCAGGGATTATATAGATTATGACTTTATGAAGGCAACCCTCGATGCGGTGAGAGCGGACAGCGGCGCCACTTACGTCTATGCTCTTTCACCTTCCGAGGACGGTGAGATAGCTCTCAGCTCATCCGATACCAATGGAAAGCCTTTCTTCATAACTGTAGACGGCTCTGAGGAGCCTGATGACTGGGCAGCAGAGTACGAGTGGGAGATCCAGTTTACGGAAGCCTGGGAAGGCGAGGCTGCAGCTGCACGCTCTGCATGGATCAACGATGAAGCCGGCAACAACCATGACATGTGCTGGTCGGCATTTGCCCCTGTCTATGACGGAAACGGCAATGTCGTATGCATACTGGGCATCGACTACCCTTGTGCCGACATTCTGGCAGATTATCCTGAATGGAACAGGGACATGAGCCAGTGGAACGGATTCACCGATGAGATCACCGCTGAAGTTCCTGATGAAGTCCAGAGTCTCATCGATGAAGTGACTGAAATGGCAGCAAAATACGCTGAAATGCTGAGCCAGGCAGAATAAAACTGTTGTTTCCGCACACCGGCTTTACGCATACTGCGACGCAAAGGACTATCATATTAATAAAACGACTGCATTTTGCATAAAAATTTGCAGAAAAAAACGCCGCAGCCTTTCAATAGGCTGCGGTATATTATTGTTCGGATGTATGCCTGTATCCAAGGTAATCTAAAAATCTTTTCACTGCCAGAGAAGCGGTATTTCTATCTCTTAGGGCAATGACAATATCACGGTATGCAGGCACATCGAGCTCTTTTACAACAATATTATACGGAATACGCTTCAATATCAGCTGCGGCAATATGCTCAATCCAAGTCCGCTTTCCACCATCGACATAATGGTGTAATCATCCCATGTTGTAAAATGCGTTTTCGGAGCAAGTCCGTTACAATCAAAGATTTCCGAGATTTCCGCTTTTGCGCCCTTTTCCAAAAGCATGAACGGCTCCTCACACAAGGCTGCAAGGGGAATTTTCTCATGCTTTAGCAGCGGATGATTTTCCGGCAAAATCGCCATCAGCTTATCACTGGTGTGGTATAAAAAAAGTTGACAGCTTATTCTCAAGGATTCCATAATAAAA
>CAUDEQ010000123.1 GCA_958448635.1 uncultured Bacillota bacterium
AGAGCTGCCGATAAGCTGCGGCGTGACAATGTGGGAGATACGGTGCATCTGCGGGCCATCATCGAGTTTTCCAACATATGCAGGAGGAGATGCAGGTATTGCGGACTCAACAGGGAGAACAGGGCTTTGGAGCGTTTCAGGATGACTTCCGAGGAGATCGTTTCCACGGCAAAGGAGGCTGTGGCGGCAGGCTACAGGACGATAGTGCTGCAGTCGGGAGAGGACGACTGGTTCAACGCTGCGAGGCTGGGGGATATAATCTCTGAAATCAAGAAACTGAAGCTTCCGCAGACAGCTACGGTAAAAGCTGTGAAAAAGGCAGGAAGCGACGGATCGGAGCATCCGGCGGTGGTGTCTGATGTAGATGGCGTGTTGCCGGATTCGAAGAATGAATGGATGGAGCATCCGGCGGTGACGGTGAGCTGCGGAGAGATGAGCAGAGAGGATTATGCGTACCTTAGAAAGGCCGGGGCGGACAGATACTTGCTGAAGCATGAAACGGCAGATGCAGAGCTTTACGACAGGCTTCATCCCTGCGGAGCTCTGGCTGCTAGAATAGATTGCCTAAAAACGATACACGAACTGGGATACGATACCGGAAGCGGCTTCATGGTGGGGCTGCCGGGGCAGACGCTGCAGACAATAGCGGAGGACCTGCTTCTTTTAAAGGCCATACCTTGTCAGATGGCAGGCATCGGGCCCTTTATATCAAACCCCAGAACAGATTTGGCAGGAGAAAAGAACGGCGAGCCTGAGCTGACCAGGAGGGCTGTGGCGATGGCTAGACTGCTGCTGCCCAAGGCCAATCTTCCGGTGACCACTGCGCTTTCCATATTGAGCCGGGAGGAGGACAATAAGACCGGCACGAGGGAAATCGCCGAAGGCGTGGAGAACCCCTTTGCCTTCGGAGCCAATGTAGTCATGAAGAAGGTGACGCCTGACAAATACAAGGCGGCATATGAAATATACCCTGCTGCCTTTGAAAAAACGGAAATTCTGAAGAACAGGCAGGAGCTGGAGGCTGCCATAAGAAGCTATGGCAGAGTGCCGCTGTAAGGATAAAAAGCAGAATAATCAGCGGAATAACCATGTAAAGGATTTTTATTAAAAATATATTAGGAGGAAAAAATGGCAGTTTACAACAGCAAGTCAAAAAAAGCGGAGGAATTCATAAACCACGAGCATATTCTTGAAACGCTTGAATACGCAGAGGCCTACAAGGATGATCTGGATATGATGGAAAGGATCCTGGAAAAGGGACGCCAGTACAAGGGCCTCACATACAAGGAGGCGGCAACGCTGCTGGAATGTGAGAATCCGGGGATAATCCAAAAGATCTTCCACCTGGGCAAGGAGATAAAGGAGCATTTTTACGGCAACAGGATCGTGATGTTTGCGCCGCTGTATTTATCGAACCACTGCATCAACGGCTGCGTTTACTGCCCTTACCACGGTCAGAACAAGAGCATACCGAGAAAGAAGCTGACGCAGGAGGAAATCAGGGAAGAGGTCATCGCCCTTCAGGATATGGGGCATAAGAGACTGGCGCTGGAGGCAGGCGAGGACCCTGTCAACAATCCCATCGAATACATATTGGAAAGCATAAAGACCATATACAGCATAAAGCATAAAAACGGCGCCATCAGAAGAGTGAATGTCAATATCGCAGCCACCTCCGTGGAGGAGTACAGGATGCTTAAGGAGGCCGGAATCGGAACGTACATACTGTTCCAGGAGACATACAACAAGAAGTCATATGAGGAGCTTCACCCGTCGGGCCCTAAGAGCGACTATGCATACCATACGGAGGCCATGGACAGAGCCATGGAGGCAGGAATAGACGATGTGGGCTGCGGAGTTCTGTTCGGGCTGGAAAACTACAAATACGATTTCGTCGGAATGCTGATGCACGCACATCACCTGGAAGAGACATACGGCTGCGGACCGCATACCATAAGCGTTCCGAGGATAAGACCGGCAGATGACATCGACCCTGAGACCTTTGACAACGGCGTTCCCGACGATGTGTTCAAGAGGATCGTCGCCGTGCTGCGAATAGCCGTTCCTTATACCGGAATGATAATGTCGACGCGTGAAAGCGAGAAGACCAGAAGGGAATGTTTGGAAATCGGCATCACTCAGATTAGCGGCGGCAGCAGGACCAGCGTCGGCGGATACACAGAAGAGGAGCGCGTGGACGAGACTGCCCAGTTCGATGTGGAGGACAGGAGAACTCTGTCGGAGGTGGTAAGCTGGCTCATAGATCTTGGCTATGTGCCTAGCTTCTGTACGGCATGCTACAGAGAGGGAAGGACAGGCGACCGCTTCATGAGCCTTTTGAAGGCAGGCCAGATAGCCAACATATGTCAGCCCAATGCGCTGATGACATTGAAGGAATTTCTGATGGATTATGCCGACGAAAAGACCCACAGGAAGGGTGACGAGATAATAGCCCAGCGCCTTGCCATGATACCTAACGAGAAGATCAGGGAGCTTTGCAGGGAGCATCTTGAAGAGATAGAAAAGGGCAACAGAGATTT